>JAKFVJ010000109.1 GCA_021732245.1 Candidatus Obscuribacterales bacterium
AGCCCGCTCCTTTTGATTCTCCACTTGAACGGCTTGTACCTGCTGATGGTTCTGGAGAGGATGAGCGAGTTGGTTCCGGCGCAGACGCATTTGATGTTTCCGGTGCCGACACATGCGACGTCTCTGACTCAGGCACTTTAATATTTTCAACTTCAGGTCGTTTCGTTGGTTTCGGCTCAGCTGGTTTCGTCGGTTCTGGAGCAGACGCATTAGCAGTCTCTGGTACCTGTGGTTTTGTCGGTTCCGGCGCTGGCGTATTTGCTGTCTCCGACGGAGGCGCTTTTGGCGCTTCCGGTGCCGGCGTATTTGCTGTTTCCGCCGGAGGTGCTTTTGGCGCTTCCGGCGCTGGCGTATTTGCTGTTTCCGGTGCTGGCGCATGTGGTGCTTCCACAGATGGCTTATTTGCTGTCTCCGGTGCAGGCGCTTTTGGCGCTTCCACAGCTGGCTTACTCGGTTCTGGTGTAGCCACATTTGATGTTGCCGGCGAAAACGACGCTGCGGGGCTACCGGCTGCACTTGTTGGTGTCGACGACTTCGCAGGAGACGGCTGGCTGCCCGCTTTTGCAGTTGAGCCACTCTGAGAACGCGGCTTGTTCGTCCTTTCCTTAGGTCCAGTTGCGACTATGCTACCTTCAACGAAAGTTCCAGATGCGGCAAGCGCCTTTTCAGCATTGACAATTCCATAGCCAAGTCCGCTCCCAGAAGTCGTTGTGCCTTTTGTCATACAATAAAGTACTTCGTCAGGAGTAAAGCTTGGATGGTTATTCCAAACAATTGCTGCTACGGCAGCAGCTTGGGCTGCAGCATAGGACGTACCACTAACAGTGACAAGCTTGCCAGTGTTATCAGTGGCAAAAATGTTACTGCCTGGGGCACCAAACCAAACAGGACCACCGTAATTCGAGAAACTGCAGCGTTGTCCCTCTTTGTCTGCCGCGCCGACAAGAATCAAGTTGGGACTAATCCAACCATTTAGCCTCGTACCTGCATTTCCGGCTGGAGCAAAAACAAGTCCGCCATCGTCGTGAAACAACCCGATCATGGCGTACACCAGAGGATGACTCCTTAGCGTCCAGCCAGCATCCATAGGACACGCTCCAAGGACAACTATTGGTGAATTAGTCTTTTTGCGAGCTTCAGCGAAACCCATGATTATGTGTTCATCATCGGTGCCGTACTGATTACCAATTTTGATCGATAACCCATAAGCGCCTGTATCCGCTCCGGCAATTTCTTTGTTGTTATTGCATATCGCCGCAGCCACACTTGCAACTTTGGTGCCGTGACCTCCTTCAGGGACTTCATCCAATTGATAAGCACCACCGTATACGCTTCCATAAACTACATCCGCTCCGCCACTTGGAACTTTACCTTGAAGATCTCCTACCGCAGTTATTCCTGAATCCATAAAGGTTATGTAGTGGTTGTACGCTTTGGTTATTTGCCATGCTTTTGGAAAGCTGCAATAGAACAAATTCCATTGATTGGAAAAATATGGATCATTAGCTGCGGCGGAAGTTTCATTCCATGCACAACGATAGTTAAGCTGCGCACCGACAACCGACGGGTCTTTGACTAGAGTTGCACAAATCTCAGAGGCCTTACCAGCCGGAGTCTGAACTCTTAGCAAATGCGCAAAAGTCAAATTTCGATCAGCAACTACTTTAGCACCGAGTGATTTCACTAATTCAGTAGCTTTCGTCTGGTCAGCCGGTACGACCAAGACGATATCAGGCTCGTAATTCAGATTGGAGGCATAAGCAGGTGAAGCGATACCCGAGAGTATCAGGCTAAAAACCACCAAAACTTTTGCGACCAAAGACCTCACTGAATCAAACTCTATCATTGATGCTCCCGGTCTAAAGCGCAATACAAAGCCTTCTATACATATACCCGTATACCTGCAATAGGCACTACCACAATCATTATTGGCAGCACCAGTTAATGTTAAAATCCCGGTGACTACAAGCTTCCATATGGGTATATCTGATATTGGTGAGCAAGAGGCTTCATATGTTAATTCGATTAACGCTCAGTTTGTCATTTTTGCTGGCAACAGCATTCTATAGTCAGGCCTTCTCACAGGATCGACCAGCCTGGCAACAACAGCGACCACAGCCACAGCAGCAACAAAATTTTTGGGATGGCTGGTTTAAAAATGATCAAGCGCAAGTCACAGCGGAAAACAATCGCAAAAAATGGAATGAACTGCAATTGAAGGCTGAATGCAAAACAACCTTGCTGAATCCGCAACTGCGTGGCTCAAACGACCCATCTAAGACTTTTAAAAATATGCTTGGTCAAACAAATACCACTTCCGGGCACATGGCTGGCTATAATGGCAATCAAGGATATGGAACAAATTATGGCACCTATCAAGACGGTGGCACTGTGAATAAGGGCAATTTCGACGGCATGGGCTCAAGGGGACCAGACACTGGTGCTGTTCCCGTATCCAGAGAAATGCCGCGGTTTTAATATCATTCCGACATTTGAAATAAAAGAACTTCGGTCGGCTCTATCGCCGTCAAACTCAGTTTCGACTCGTTGCTTACAGCCACTCCGTCTCCTGACTGAATTTCTGCATCCGCTATTCCAGCACATCCTTTTATCATTTGCAGCCAGCATTGCGATGGCACGGCAAGGGTATTACCAATATCGAGGCGCGCTCCAAGCAGTAGGACATTTTGATGAATACGCAAGCTAGTTTCAGAGACTTCTGGCCCAGCTAGAATTTTCCATGAATTGTCGCCCAGCTCAATTTGCTTCTGTTCATAGCCAGGTTGAATTCCTGATTTCTCCGGGCGAATCCAAATCTGCAATAGATGCACAGGCTCCGTCGAGGAGTGATTGAATTCGCTGTGTACGACGCCTGTGCCCGCGCTCATGCGCTGTAATTCGCCTTTGCGAATAACTTGACCTGTGCCCATGCTGTCTTTGTGTTCGAGAGCGCCTTCTATTATGTAGGTGATAATTTCCATGTCACGATGTGGATGCGAACCAAATCCCTTTCCTGGATCAATTACATCTTCGTTGATCACGCGCAACGGTCCAAAACCCATGTGCTCGGGATCATAGTAGTCAGCAAACGAAAAGCTGTGCTTACTGTCCAACCAGTCTAAATTGCTTGATCCTCGTTCGGACGCCTTTCTCACACGAATCATATGAGATACCTCTTTAAGATTTCTGCCCTTGGCACTTAAGAAATCTGCCCCTTGCGCTGATTACTCAGCGTAGGGGCAGAATACCCTCGAACCCAACAATATGGTTTTTACGGAACGAATGAGAGGTTTCCGGAAGGAGCTGGATTGTGCAGTTGGGCAATCTTTTCCTTGAGGTAATCGAGTGCCATTTTTACCTGCTCTTCCTTATCTTTGATTTGAATATCCGGAGCTACACCAACTTTGTTGATATCGCTGCCGTTTGGTGTGAAGTACTTCGACACTGTAATGTGAATAGCCGCACCCCCTGGTAGACGGTTGATCTCTTGGACGAGACCTTTGCCGTATGTGCGAGTACCAATTACTACAGCGCGAGAGTTATCTTTCAATGCACCGGCTAAGATTTCACTTGCCGAAGCACTATCTTCATCCACGAGGATGACCATTGGCTGATGCGTGAGTGGTTCACCGGAAGCAACATCAGTGTGCTTGCCATGACGTCCTATGGTGGAAACAATTGCTCCATCTTCCAAAAGCATGTCGGCAATTTCCAAAGCGTTGGAAAGTAGTCCGCCTGGATTGTCTCTCAAGTCGACGATTAAACCGTCTGTCGTAGACAACTTCTGCAAAGCCATTCTGAACTCTTTCGATGCATCGTTGGAGATAAAGGTGGAGAGTTGGATGTAGCCGATGTTCGGCTGCATGATTTTGTAAGACACAGCGTGAATTGTTATCTCTGCTCTGACGATGTTGAATGCTACAACTTGCTCTTTGTGCTTGACTGCAATCTTCACGGGTAAACCTAGCTGACCGCGAATTTTTTCAGCAGCTTGCTCCGGTGTTAGCCCGATAGCAGAAGCACCGTCAATCGCTACAATTTCATCTCCAGCTCTTATTCCGGCAATTTCGGCAGGGCTGTTTTCGATTGTGCGGGTGACGATTAATTTGGTGTTGTCCTTCGATTGCTGGAGGTTGATGCCTATTCCGACAATTCTGGCATCGATAGCATCGTTTTCATCCTGGAAGGCTCTTGGATCTAAAAAGCGAGTATAAGGATCAGACAAGCTCTCGAGCATGCGCTTAATAGCCGCATGTGCGTCGCTGCTGTTACGGATTTGCGCGTCGTACTTGTGCTCCCACGCTATCCAATTCTGATTGTTGAAATTGGCATCGTAGTAGTTGTCTTTTACCAACTGCCAGGCGCGATGATAAATCTCTTGCGGCTGCGAACGATGTCCCTGCGCAGGCTGGTACATCATCGTAAAAGACACAAAAAGGGCCAACAAGCATGACCCGAGGCGCTTGCTCAACTGCATATGTTTCCGTTTTAGTTGGGTTTAGCCCAGGGAACTCAACTCGAAAAGCCCGAATGAAAGAACTGGACTAGATTTCAGGGATGACTCTTCTGTTATGCCCGAAATTCACATTTCTAAAACTTAGAACATTAAATCTTCTGGTTCAAAACCCGTAATCGCGCCAGCGTTGGGTTACGAGGCTTTTTATGTCCTCAGACATGGTCAGCTCTCGCGGCCAATCACGGTTAAAACCTTCCGACCGCCACTTGCGAGTGGCATCAATACCCACTTTTGAGCCATATCCAAGAATCGGGCAGGCGTGATCAAGGATGTCCAATGGACCATCCACAAACATCGTATCCCGCTTGGGGTCGCAATTTCCAAAGACATTCAAAGCAACTTCAGACAGGTTTTGAACATCAATATCCTTGTCGACAACAATCACAAACTTAGTGAACATCAGCTGTCCAAGCCCCCAGACAGCCGACATAACCTTGCGGGCATGACCTGGATAACGCTTGTCGATGGAGATAATGGCACAATTATGGAAGACACCTTCCCATGGCAAATTCATGTCCACAATTTCCGGCACGAGTAATTGAACCATCGGCAAGAAAATGCGCTCTGTAGCCTTACCTAAATAGCAATCTTCTTGAGGCGGCTTGCCGACAATAGTTGTCTGATAAATGGGGCTGCGTCTGTGTGTAACAGCAGTCACGTGAAACACAGGGAAAAGGCCTGCCAAACTATAGAAGCCTGTGTGATCGCCAAACGGACCTTCTTCCTTTAACTCTTGCTGGTCTACATATCCTTCTATAACGATTTCGGCCGTTGCTGGAACTTCCAGGTCAACGCTTACGCACTTCACCAACTTAACCGGTGACTTGCGCAAGAATCCTGCAAATACCATTTCATCAATATCCGGCGGTAATGGAGCCGAAGCAGCGTATGTAATTGCTGGGTCGCAACCAAGAGCCACTGCCACTTCCAGGCGATTGCCCGGCTTCTCATATTGGCTCTTATCGAAAAACGTGCCGTAATTTGGCGGCTCTTCCGGCTGATACGACGGAGATGGATTCGCACCTGCATGAGAACGGGCTGCGCTACCAATACTATCTAGCATTTCTTGCAGTCGTCCGGTTTCTTCATCCGATGGTCTAAAGCTTATTGCAGCTTGTCCGCCTTTTCCTGTTAAGTGAGCAGACTCCATGGAGTCGCGACGCGAATCTTCAAAATGACGAGCACCGTCGTGGTGCTTGTGCCAATGCATACCAGTCGTTGTGTTGTCGTAACGCTGCAGTCTGTAAATGGCGACGTTGCGAATGCCTGATTTAGGATCTTTGGTGATGACTACAGGCAAAGTAATAAAGTCACCAGCATCAAGCGGCCAGCATTTGATGACGGGTATTTTGTCGAGCATCGCCTGTGTCGGATCAGTAATAACAACTTCCTGACACGGAGCGGCCATTCTTGTAACTTTCGGCGGAAATTGACCAACTTCCATAAGAGTGGGAAGCATGGCCATTTTAGCC
>JAKFVJ010000108.1 GCA_021732245.1 Candidatus Obscuribacterales bacterium
CGACAAATGAATGTTTTGCGCCGCGTCTGTGTAATTGTGCACAATGGCAGTAATATAGCCTTCGTCGCCTTCCGTGAAGAAGCGCGGCAATGCCAAACGGACTATTAAGTCTTGAGTGGAAATTATTTTGTTTATCGTGTCGCCAACAGTTGTGGCCATGCCGATAGCTCGAGCAGTTGCTCGCCATGTGGTTAGATTGTCCGGCAGCTTAACTGAGGCAATGGCAATACCGTCTTTGTTTGTTACTAGATCCGGCAGCCAGACGGCTGTGTCCCTGAAGTCTTTGCGCATGCGCGGCTCGACTTTGTCCGGGCCTCCTGAATAACTGTGAGGGAATGAACAGACGGTATTGACCCAATTTTCTTGCATGCGGTAAAAGAATTTACGAATGTCCTCGGCAGCTTCCGGGCGTATCGCATAAATGCTTTCGTCAACTACGCCTAGAGAAACTTCTGTGTTGGCGGCAGGCTTGCCGTGTGAATCAAGAGCTTTAATCGTGTATTGAACTGATTCGCCTGGCTTGTATTTTGGTTTGTCGGTTGTAATGCTGACGTTCAAGAAATTGTCGTCAGGAGAAACTTTGAGAATCTGCGATTGATTGTAAAACTGATGCTTTTTGTCAACGAATGTACAGGCAACGAAAGCATTTGGCGCATATTCTTCTGTGATTGGAATTTCAACCAGCGTGGCTGTTGCCTTAAGCGGCACGACTCTGTAATTGTAGAGGCGCTTGCCTTCGACAGATACTATTGCTTCAGCGTCTTCCTTGCCTGTTGTCGGGGTGCTTATCATCACGCGGGCGGTGTCGCCGGGTTTATAGACAGGCTTGTCCAGTTTCAGCGAAAGCGGCTCGACATTTGCATCCTTTTCAGAAAGTACATACGGATAATTGGAGCTTGCTATCCAAATACTTTCGTTGTCATAAATCGTATGTCCGCTGGAATCTTTGCTCTGGGCTGTTATGTAATAAGTCTCCGTCGGAAACGAGTCTTGTGTTTTTAGGCTGACTGTTGCCACTCCCTTGTCGTTGGTTGTAGTGGTGGCATGATCAGATAAGTCGACACCGCGATAAGTGCTTGCTGCCTGATCCCAAACCCAGCGCATGAGTTTTATATCTACTTGCTTGTTTGCTGCAGGCTGTCCATCGTAGTTAATGGCATTGATGTTAACGCTAATCGGCTCGCCTGATTTAGCGACATAGCTATCAGATTTGACAAATAAAGCGTAATCACCAGCCACAACCGAAGCACTGCCGTTACCGACAACGGCTATTCGGCTCAAGTCTGTGACTTCCGCTTCAATCTTGTATTTCTTATCTTGATAGTCGTTGCTATAAGGACCGTCTGTCGGTGGCTTTAAGTCTTTGGTCTTAAATTCAATGACTGCTTCGCCGGCGTCATCAGTTTGGGCATAGCCTTCACAAACGAAATCAGATGCGTATGAATAATCAGCATCATCGCCCCAATCATCGAAGAAGTCGTAGTATTCCGGTCGCGGTAAAAGATTTTCTCTCGCTTGCCAGTCATTACCTGCGTAAACAGAGTACTTCACTTTGGCTGATGCAACAGGCGCGCCAAAGTAATAGGTTGCCTTAATGCGCGCTTTCAGTGTTGAACCGGCAATGACTCGTGGCGTAACTGGTGTCACCTCAACCTGATATTCCGGTTTGCGATATTGGGCAACTTCAAAACTGTTGTAGGTGGTTGTGTCGTCTGGATACTTTACGGTAACTTGATATGCGCCTGTG
The DNA here is from genome assembly GCA_021732245.1 of Candidatus Obscuribacterales bacterium. GTDB lineage: Bacteria > Cyanobacteriota > Vampirovibrionia > Obscuribacterales > Obscuribacteraceae > SBAT01. Next base: position 1,748 of record JAKFVJ010000108.1, read on the forward strand.
TGCCCATCGGCAGGAACATCAAATGTGCCGTTGAATGTGCCGTGCTCGTTGGTGCGCAGGCGCAGTTCGGAGACTTTCTGATTATCCGGATCTTCAATTGTGACAGTTATAGGTAATCCGCCTTTGGGATTGTGGAATCCTGTTTCGTCAAATTTGCGCGCTATGCCTTTGAAGGAAACAGTTTGACCGAGCCTGTAAATAGGCCGCTCCGTATAGAAATAGGTACGATATTGCCCCGCCCGTCCTTGCCACCAAGACGCATCTGAATAGGCTTTATCATTTCCTTGCACTCCGCTTATTAGAACAGAGCCAGTCAAATTAGATGGCAGGTTTTTTCCGCTCACTATTGTGGCAAAGCCGTTGCTGTCCGTTGTTGCTTGACCAAGTGTTCTAGAGCTGCCGGCTCTGCGGTCGAACATGCTGAGGGCAACGCCCTGGCGTGGACCTAGAGTATTTAGATCAATTGCGCGTATGACAGTTTTGTCAGGCGCTTGTTTGACGATAAGTCCTAAATCCGTGACAGAAAACCAAAGCAAATCCCAAGCAGATTTCTCGCCTCTTTGTGATTTTAGTTTGACCTTTGCCACATAGTCGCCTGGTGGTAATGGATTATTTAGTTGGAAGTCGGCATACGACCAATCTGATGTGTCAAGCTCCAGCTGGCGCGTCATGGTGGCTACAGGCGTGCCTTTTAAATTCAATTCCGTGCTGTCGCTTGGTTTGTAGATGTCTAGGCTTGAATTGACTTCAATGGAATTTTTAGCGCACTGGTTCATGAATTGAAGAAAGTCAGCCTTGTAAACATCAACGGAAGCCAAAGTGCCACCGTAAGCATTAATCCAGAGCTTTGGTTTTTCTTTGGATGTATAAACTCTTGTGTTGGAGGCCAGTGTCACCGATGGTTCCAACAAATCGAGTGTGATCGGCGATTTGAGTTTGGTGACTTTTCCCTCGTCAACAAAAACGCCATTTATATATTCGCTGGCAAATCCCGGCGCGCGCAATTTGATTGTGTATTCACCGACAGGTAAATGCGGCAAAGTGAAAGTGCCGTCTGATTTTATCCACACGCCACGCTCATCGCTTGATTTGCCCCTGGGTCCGACAGCTAACGCATAAACCTTTTGAACGCCAATGTCGTATGAATAAAGATCGAAGTTCTTTTGCTCGAGTGCTATTTTGCCAATTACCGAACCGCACGGTTTGTCGAAGGCGACAAACAACGTGGCAAACAAAACTAGTTTTACGAGCAAAAACTCCCAAGAAACCAGGAGATTCTTATCGGATGACATCAGCCTTCACTCGCCAGATTTGACACTGTTCTTTTGGCTTAATGCCCGCCTTCAGCTTACATTTAACTAATTGATAATAAGCATCACGAACTTCTCCCGGCAGCAAAACTCCAGTCTTGCCACCTGACCTCACGAAGAGCCCATCCCGCAAGGGGTTCTGGCTGGAGAGCCCACGGACGCCCCCCACAATTGGTTCAAGGTTGTTCACAATAGTGATTTGGGGTTTTAGGAGTTGCCACTCGCTGGCGCTAATCGGTTTGTGGCGATATTCGTACTTAAGCGCCTGGACAGTGGTATAAACGGTCGCCTGGACGAGATTTTCATAACGTGGCTCAAGTGACCCCCAACAAGCACGCGTCTCACCTTTGTAAGACAAGGTTACAAACAGACCTTTTGCCTGGCGGTACTCCGGTGGAACGTAGAAGCTGTTGGCGAATTGCGCGAGCGATTCGCCTTTCGGCTTGGCGAAATGGAAGGCAAGGGTCTTTCCGGCAATCTCCGGCAGGCTCTCGACCTTTGATTCCTGGCGAACAGCAAAGGACGGCAGACAAAGAACCAAGCTTACGGCTACGGCGAGTTTAACCATCCGGCGTAGACCTGGGCGCATTAAACGGGATAAACTGGTAACGGTCATGTTCTGGTCAGGGTTTGTCTTTCGGGGATCTAGTTTTGGCACCTACTGATGCACCTCATTCTACAGGTCGGCGGCAATTCTTAAAGTCGCTTTTTAGTCTTGGCGGTGCTTTTCCGGTAAGCCAACCCGCCCGGGCGGCAGTTGCAGCAACCAAGCCGAGCTTTTTCTGGGCAGATTTAAAAACCGGTCAAGTTGGATTTCCCACAGGCATGTCTATGGCGCCAGGGCTTCCCGGCTCTTTGATGAAATTGGTGGCTGCTTGCGCAATTTCTGAAGATCATTTGCTGAGTCCGGAAACAACTTTTGATTGTGCGGGCAGTGTTGTTGTAAATTCGCAGACATTTCATTGTCAGAAACCACACGGACGTCTAGACCTTATTCATGCCATCGGCATGTCGTGCAATGTTTACTTTGCTCAAGCAGCACAATCAATTAGTCCCAATCTGTTTTTGGAGCATGCCAGAGCTTTTCTTTTAAATGAACCTGCTTGCGGCATAGCTTCAGGTCCATTCCCGCAAAAAGCAGAAGGTAGTCCGCAATCTTATATATTAGGATTGAACGAGTCATTTAAACCGCATGCGTTGCAACTGTTACGTATGGCTGCCTTAATCGGTGCAGAAGGTGATTTGCCCCTCCTGCACAGTGCAGAATCACCACCGGATAAACCCGGCAGCACGCACTTGCAATTATCCAGCAATACCTGGAAGATTTTAAAACAAGGCATGATCATCGCTCGTGAAAACGGCACTGCCAAAAATCTCGATCCGGAAAATAAATTGCACATAGCTGCCAAAACAGGCACCGCCCCACACGGCAACACATTTCAGTCTTGGATAATCGGCTTTTTCCCCTTTGATAAGCCTCGTTATTCATTTTGCTTAAGAGCTTCATCAGGTACTAGCCAAGACGCGGCTGTACCGCAGGCACATAAATTTCTGCTGGCAAGTGATTGGCCTACATGAAGTGCAAAACTTATTTGCTAATAGCAATTTTCAATTTCCTATTTTTCGCCATGGGACAGATTGTTTTTGCTGCAACGCCGGATAAAGTAAAAGTAGATTTGTTCGAGGCGCATCAACCGGTCAAACAAGTGTTTCTCTATGGCCCCGCACGCATCAAAATGCCAATGCAGCGAACTTTGCCACCAGGAAAATATTTGCTTACTGAAAAAGGCAGCCAATTGGAACTTGCAAAACAAGGATCTCTTCAACCAATTGTCGTAGCGCCACGAATTGTATTGGATGGTCAGACACTGGGTGTCGCTCTGGGAATTGACAGCGTTGATAAACGCACCTATCCGGGTGATGTGGAAATGTCCGTACTGCCCAAACAATCAATTAGAGTACGCAATGTTGTCGCCGTCAAAGATTATGTCATTGGCGTCGTCTCCAGTGAAACTCCTGCCAATTGGCCGGTGGAAGCGTTGAAAGCACAAGCGGTACTTACGCAAACACGACTAGCCAGACACTTGCCTTCAATGGTGTTAGGCGATTCAACGCAGCGGGAATTGTATTTAGGCTCAAGCAATAATCGCAAAGAAGTGCGCGAAGCGGTACACAGTGTCTGGGGACAATTGCTCATGCACGAGAATCGTCCTGTCGCTGTCTACTATCATTCAACATGTGCCGGTGGCACAAGCAGTGGTGAAGTTGTCTTCTCCAATAAATCGGCAGTGCCGCCATATCTGAAAGCTGTTAATTGTGATTATTGCGTCAGATCGCCCTTTAGTAAATTGACTGTGAGACGTATTTCTAAAGATGCAGCCACTAAAGCATTTGGTGAAGGCTTGCCGGCTATTTTGGATTACGATGATGCTGGGCGTCCAATAAAAGTTAGATTGCCTGACGGACGGATACTTTCCGGCTATCAGTTTTGGATTCTTTTGGGTCAATCTGCCGGCTGGGATAAAGCGCCTGGTATGAAGTACAAACTTGGCACTTTACCAAATGGAGACTTGCAAGTATTCTCGACCGGTGCCGGTCATGGTGTAGGACTCTGCCAATGGGGCTCGGCTGAGCTAGCGCACCAAGGAAAGACGTACAAAGACATTCTGCAATATTATTTCCCAGGTACCAACGTGCAAGAATCACGCTCGGTAGCAATGTGGTAGTTAACTCATTAAATGAGCGGACCGCAACTTAAATGTCAGTGATGGTTCTGATGACGAGATTCGAGAGTCTTTTTGTGTCTTTGAAATGCATCACTAAAGGCTGCGGCCATAATACCTGTCGGCATGGCGATGAGACCAATTGCTGCCAGGCAGGTTATCGAACAACATATTTTTCCCAGAGCTGACCTTGGATAAATG
>JAKFVJ010000107.1 GCA_021732245.1 Candidatus Obscuribacterales bacterium
TGAAGCAGTGCAAACCCCTAATCCTACAAAGCGCGCTCCTCTTGCTACCGGTAGCAGTCGTGCCAGCGATAATGTTCTTGAAGAGCTAATTGCTGTTGAGAATGAGGAAATTGCTGCTCAGTTGGAAGCGCTGCATGCGGCAAATGAAGAATTACAGCGGGCAATGGAAGAGCGCGAGCAAGAGTTTGAACAGCTATTGCAAGCAAATCAACAAGAAAAAGATGAGTTGAAAACTCGCTATGAGGAATTTGCTGAGCGCTATGAGGAAGTAGCAAAGGAAGCTGAACAGCGTGAAGGTGAATATCAATCGCTTTTGACTAATAAGGAAATGGCTCTCACAGAAAAAGAATCAGAAGCGGCAATGCTCCGTCATCAAATTGAAGAGTTGAGGGCTGAAACTGAACATATGGTTAAAGATATGCAGACTCAGTTGACGGAGATAAAAAAGGTCAAACAGGACAGCAAGCCTTCCGCAGAGCCGGCTCGCAAGGGACAGTCCTCTAGTTTCTTTGATACAGCACCGGCGCCACCGAAGCCGCAATCGACATTCGAACCGGCGGTGTCAGTTTCCGAACGCGAAATTGCCGGTAAACAGGCAGCGCAGCAAGCCGCACCGGCGCCAACTCCGGCACCGGCTCAACCACAAGCGCAAGCTCCCGCACAACCGGCACCGCAGCCAGCACCGCAACCGGCACCACAGCCAGCACCTGCTCCTGCACAACCAGCACCTGCTGCACCGGCCTCAGTACCGGGCGCACCCACAACAGGGCTTACTTCCGGACCAGGAAGTTACGGTTCAGGTGTGCGTGCGCAAGTATTTGAAGTCATAGTAAGACAGGCTTTAGCTGGGGCGCATTGGCGAGAAATTTGTGCCGGACCAATGCAGGTAAATAATATCAGTCCGGAAGAAGTCGAAACTGAAGTTAAGCGGCGTCAGGCTCTACTGAATAAGTAAGTCACGAAACTCGGCAAGTCGAAAATGAACGCCAAAGAGTGCCACCGTTAAACGGCGGCACCTTGAAAAATCTTTTGGCAATTAGCGCGAATCTATTTAGCTGGCGGAGCTGGAACACCGACTGCTTGGCCGCTTTTCTTGGCGTATATAGCCTGAAGCTGGTCGACAGATAGCTGCATCATTGGCAGACTCGAGACAACTTCTGTTGTGAGGTAGAACATGATTGCTGCAATTGCACTGGTGCACAACAAAACCAAAACTCTGGTAAAGCGTGATTGATCTTCGATCTTCTTGGACAAAGCGCTGAGTTGCTCAGACACATTACCTTCTTGACTCATATTTCCTCTCTTATGATGGATTTCGAGTGTTTCCCTGACCTTGAGATTATAGCCCCATTTTCTGGTCTTATATCTTGTGGTAGAAAAGCTACCTGATCTATACACCTGAGACAGTCTAATAAAACTCTTTCATCACTCTTTGTAATGGTTCTGAAATCTATTATTACCTGCTCATCCTCAATTAATGGAATTATTGGAGTTGAAGAGTTGCGTAGTAACTTGGCTAATTTGGACGCTGAAACTGGTGCATGAATGACCAGTGCAAAACTGGCTATATCAGTCTCGGGAAGACTGCCACCGCCTGCCTTTGAGGAGGTTTGCTTGATGGTCAGTTTGAGATTTTCCAACTCGGAGTTATTTTGAACAAATGCTTCGACTCTGGTTTTGATTTCTTTGGCGGTGGCTTTCGTCATCGCTAAAACAGGAATTGTATCTTCATAGTTAGGTGTCAGATAATCAGCGAGCAGCGACTCCAGCATTGAAATGACAAGTTTATCTGGACGCAGACAACGGTAGAGAGGATTCTTTCTCAGTATCTTAATCAGTTTGCGATCGCCGAGCACGATACCTGCCTGAGGCCCACCCAGCAGTTTGTCGGCCGAAATAGACACTAAGTTGACGCCTTTTTGAATTACTTCCGCAACCATCGGTTCGCGCGAGCCGATATTCTCGTAGAAGCTTGTTATTGCTCCAGATCCAAGATCTTCAACAAGTGGGATTTTGCTCTTGCGAGCAAGTTCAACTAACTCTTCGCGACCGGCTTCTTCACAAAAACCGGAAATTGCAAAGTTGGATCGATGGCAGCGCAACAAAATGCCTGTCTTATTTGAGAGGGCATGCTGATAATCTTTAATACGGGTTTTGTTGGTCGTACCGACTTCTTTTAGCTTTCCGCCGGCGGATTCAATTACTTCCGGCAAACGAAAACTGCCGCCTATCTCGATAAGTTCGCCTCGTGAAACAATCACTTCACGTTTTTGTGCCAGTGAATTTACTGCGAGTAAAACAGCGGCGGCATTGTTGTTGACGACAATTGCGGATTCACAACCTGTCAGAAGGCTGAGCAACTCTTCTATGTAACTCGCTCGCTCGCCTCTTCGTCCTGTCTCTAGGTCAAATTCAAGATTGCAGTAATGTTGTCCAGTCTCAGAAAGATTCTCGAGAGCTTGCTTTGGTAGAGGTGCTCGACCTAGGTTTGTATTTAAGACAACGCCAGTGCCGTTAAGAACACGTTTGAGGCGTGGCTCAAGTAGCGAAAGTGCCTTCCGGCGCACCTTATCGGCGATTTCGCCAACTTCATAGATGTCGCTTTTGCCGTCGCGCAGGTCCTGAAGCTCTATCCTAAGCAGACGTGTGAGAATTTCGCGGCGCACATATTGGCACGTTTCGGCAATAGCCGGATGGCGTAAGACCTTATCAACCTGGGGTATATGTTGTTTGGGTTCAGGTTTCTTCATGGAAATACATGATAATTCATCGATTATCTCTTGTCAGAAGCTCTTAAACGTAACACAATGAAATTATGACTATATTCACTAGCAGGTTAGAGCTGGGGTAGAGGATGGGCAAAAGCTTACGCAGCACGACACTATATCAAGACCGTGACTGGCTTTACCAGAAGTATGTTAAGGAAAAGCTGAGCACGGTTGAAATTGCCCGCATTTATCGCGAGACAGAAAATCGTTGGTGCGATCCCAACACAATTTCCCGCTGGCTGAAAAAGCACAAGATATCTATGCGCTCTTTGGCGGAAGCTCAACAACTAAGACACGGCAATAGTTGAGTAGAGCTACTGCCTAATAAAGGACTTCGCTATGACTAAAGTTGTCTTATTAACTGTTGCCCTAATTGTCGCTTCAGTTTTCGCGCCACCGGTATTTTCCAATGAGCAAAAGCTGGATCAGGTATTGAGCAACCAAAAGAAAATCATTGAAAAAGAAGACCAAATAATTGCCAACCAAAAGACCATTATTGACAATCAAGCCAAGATTTTGAAGAATCAGGAAACTATCAAGGCAAATGTAAAACCCAAATATAATCAGTAGGCGCTTGATGTCAAGATTCCCTGCTGCTCAAAATCCTTTGCTGTAGATACGAGCAAAGATGACCAAATGACGAGTTCAATAATTTATTTTGTTTCTCAAGCTCAGTCCAGTCTTCGCCCTTAATTGCTTCTTCAATGTCGCGGCTGATTAAGACCATTTCGGTCGCGTAGACTGCTGCACATGAACCTTTCAGCTTGTGCACGAAAAATCTCAACGAGTTCATATCTTTGTGGTCAAGGCTCAGAGCTATTTGACCCAGCATAGTCGTAGTTGACTCAACGAATTCTTTGAGTAATTCACTGCCGGCTTTGTGCCCGTAGGTCTCTTCAAATACTTCGAGGTCTATTGGTACTGGAACTAGTCTTGCCCCTTCAGTAGGCGGTGTCACTTCCGACAATTTCTTCATGAACTTCTCAGGTCCGGTTTGATCCATCCAGCGGGTCAGTACTTCGTTGAGTCTTTTGGCTGTGACAGGTTTGCTTATGTAATCATCCATACCTGATGATAAGCATTCATCGCGATCGTGAGACATAGCATGTGCTGTTAAGGCAACGATTGGTGTGTGTCTGCCTGTGAGCGCATCGAGTTTGCGAATAGCAGCGGTTGCTTCAAAGCCGTTCATTTCAGGCATTTGGCAGTCCATGAGAACAAGGCCGTAATGAGTTCTCGATACAGCTTGCAGTGCTTCTTTACCGTTGCCTACCGCGTGTGCGGCATAGCCTAACTCTTTCAGCATCATCAGGACAACCTTTTGATTTATAGGATTGTCTTCGACGACAAGAATTGACTTTCCTGATCCTGATCGAATTTTCTTATTGTTGGTTGTTTCAGTTGTGGTTGTGCCTTTCTTCGGTAGTCCTATCAAAACATTGGCAATGCAATCAAACAGTTGTGATTGCTTGATTGGTTTTTGCAAGTAAGCGGAATATCCGCAGTCCAGCGCTCTTTGACCAAGCGATTGATCTTCCGATGCGCTCATCAGAACCAGTTTTAGACCTCCCAAATCCTCAATTTCCTTCAGCGATTTAGATAACTGGAGAGCCAAGTCTTGTCCCATTGAGCCATCGACAATGGCTATATGAAAAGGATCAGATTTCGGTGTGCTTACAAGTGTTGTAAGTGCTTCGCTGCCGTTTTTTACCGAAGTCGAGCGCATTCTCCAGGATTTAGCGTATGATTCCACTATCTCATTGGCACCGCTAAGTCCTTCAATGACCAGAAGGCGAGTGTTTTCCAACCGGAATTTTTCGGTGTCCTCTTGGTTCACCGGCTGGACTATTTTTAAAGGTACAGTAAACCAGAATGCCGAGCCTTTGTGCGCCTGACTGGTCAATTCCATTTCCCCACCCATCAATTCGACTAATCGTTTTGAAATCGATAGCCCTAGTCCGGTTCCTCCGTATTGTCGGGCAATGGACTGATTGGCTTGGGTAAACGGTTCAAACAAATTGTCTAATTCATTTTCCTCAATGCCTATGCCTGTTTCAGTTACGCTGAAACGTACAAGCACATCATCATTTTGAAACCCGGTAACTGTTGCCCTGACAGTTACTTCGCCTTGGTCCGTAAACTTGACGCTGTTGCTCACAAGGTTCATTAGAACTTGTCGTATTCGTGATGGATCACCTGAGACGACAGGAGGAATATCCGGCGAGATAAAAGTCATCAACGAGATATTCTTTTCGCGTGATTTATTGGCGAGCATTTCGGCCGTGCCTTCGACAACCGACACTACATCGAAGTCCACTATTTCCAATCCAAGTTTGCCGGCTTCTATTTTGGAAAAATCCAAAATATCGTTTATTAATTCCAACAAGGCTTCGCCTGCGTGACTGACGATGTTTACGTATTGCAATTGCTCGTAACTAAGCTTGGTGCGGGAAAGCAAATCACTCATGCCGATAACTGCATTTAGAGGCGTGCGAATCTCGTGAGACATATTGGCGAGAAATTCCGACTTGAGCCGGGACGCAGCTAGCGCTTGATCTCGAGCTTGAGCAAGTTCAACAAGCATTTGCTCTTGAGCAAGGGCGTGCTTTTTCTTCAAACTATTCATCGCTTCATTGCTCCACGCAACTATGGCAAGCAAGTATGAGCAAATGAGGCAGATTGCAAATATTGCCAAGCTGAGTGAAGTTAGAAAGAAGCCTGAAGTTAAGCCGCCCGGTTCGACAAGCGCTAGCCAGACTAGAAGTACAAGCATTGTTGGGTAAACTCGTCTAGCAATCATGCCGGTTATCTTGCGATTGCTCACTTGGTGGCCAAGACCGACATCAAAGCGGGAAAGAGTTATTGCAGAAACAGCTAATAAATAAAGAAACGCAGTACTGGTGGACATGTGACTGAAGTGAACAAATTGCTGTACTGGGCTGAAATCAACAAGCTGACTGACAATTGATATAAATGGTGGCAAAAACAGAAGCAGACTGGATACCTGCAAGACTTGATTGAGATTGTGTTTGGTCGCCCGCAGAAGCAAGAGCGAAATACCTGCCAGCACCAGCTCCAAATAATAGAGATTGAGATTGGGTTGCTGGAATTGCCCGGCTGTTAGTTGAACAGCAACTTTGCCTGCTTGATCTGTCGTGCAAGCAAGATTGAGGTTGCAGCCAACAAGACCCATAATACCGGCGGCAAGTAGG
>JAKFVJ010000076.1 GCA_021732245.1 Candidatus Obscuribacterales bacterium
CCTGACGGCGGATATGGAGAGCCGAAGCAACTGTCTTGGCTGCTTCTTTATCGCGCTCACGAGCCTTCTTCACGACAGACGGATAGTCAGCGACTTGTCCGCGCTTAGCCAAGGTGATCATGCGCTCAGCTTCGCCGCGTACGGCTTTAGCTTTGGACAATGTCGTCTTGATCTCGTCATGACGAAGAAGTTCGGTAGCCAATGTGCGCAAAAGAGCTTTGCGTTGATCGGCTGGGCGGCTTAGGCGATTACCTGGTTTTGCGTGACGCATGATTCTAGGTCCTTTAGTTCAACTCAGTTACTTTAGTTCTTTTGGTGTATCAGCAAGTGTCAAGCCAAATGAGCGAAGACGTTCAATGACTTCGTCGGCTGACTTCTTACCGAAGTTTTTGATGTTCATCAAATCATCATAGGAAAGCTTCAAGAGCTCGCCCAAGGAGTTGATGTTGGCACGCTTCAAGCAGTTGTAGGCTCTTACGGACAGTTCGAGTTCTTCAATGGAGATTGAAGAATGCTTGCTGTCTGTTGGAGCTGGAGCTTGAGCAACCGGTACAACTGGCTTGCCGGAAAGTTCGGCGATTGGCACCAGGTGTTCGATTACTTGGCGGGCAGCTTGAGAAATAGCTTCTGTGGCATCTAATGAACCATTGGTCCAAATGTCCATTGTCAGCTTGTCGAAATCTGTTGATTCACCAACGCGTGTGCCTTCTACGTTGTAGCTTACGCGACGAACCGGCATGAATACGCCGTCGATCGGCAATACATCAATTGCTTGCTTGAAGTGGCTGTGCGAATCAGCAGCTACATAGCCGCGACCACGCTCAACGGTAATTTCAGCACGCACTCTGCCTTCTTCAGACAATGTGCAAAGCTGCCAATCCGGATTGATGATGGCTACATCTGGTGGGCATACGATGTCGTGACCGGTAATTGGTCCGGAACGGCTAACATCAATACGCAAATACTGGGGTTCGTTGCTGAAGGACTTAACGACAAGACCTTTCAGGTTGAGCATCACATCAACTACGTCTTCAACAACACCTGGAATGGTAGTGAATTCGTGTGTGACTCCTTCAACGCGTACTGCTGTTACAGCAGCGCCATCGAGAGAGGATAGAAGCACGCGACGCAGACTGTTACCGAGAGTGGTACCATAACCACGCTCTAGCGGCTCTATGACGAACTTGCCGTAGATAGAACCGTCGGCACCGGTCTTATTTTCCAAGCACTTGATCTTCAGAGGTTCCATAGTTGCTCCGTCGTAAGCATTTGAGGTTGGTGGGATATGTCTGCCAATCATTTGATTCATTGTTTTATGCCATTCTGTTGATGGGATTACCAGTAGTGACTATCAGGTCGATTATCTCGAGTAATGTTCTACGATTAGAGCTTCTTTGATAGTCGGATCAAGATCTTCTCTTGCCGGCAAGTTGCCTAAAGATGCAGTAAGACCTTCCTTGTCTACATTCATCCAGCCTGGATGTGTAGCAACTGGGCTAGCTTCCTGCAGTCCTCTAATTAGCTTCTTGCTATCTTCGACAACTGATACCACTTGTCCCGGCTTCAATTGGTACGAAGGAATAGCAACTTTCTTGCCGTCCACCAAGAAGTGTCCGTGAAGGATAAGCTGTCTTGCTTGTGCTCTTGAAGGAACCATTCCGGAGCGGTGCACGAGGTTATCGAGACGCGACTCAAGAATTTGCAGAAGTTTCAAACCTGTTGGAACTTTCTTCTGACGGTTGGCTGTATCGAAGTAGCCGGCGAATTGCTTTTCAGCAACAGTGTAGAAGCGGCGGACTTTTTGTTTTTCGCGCAACTGAATGGCGAATTCCGATTGCTTCTTGCGCTCTTGTCCGTGTTGTCCTGAAGGATAACGACGTCTTTCAATGGCGCATTTGGTTGTGTAGCAGCGTGTGCCCTTCAAAAAGAGCTTGACGCCTTCGTTGCGGCAAAGTTTGCAAACTGAATCTGTATATCTGGACAAGGAAGTATCTCCTATTACACGCGACGACGCTTAGGTGGGCGACATCCGTTATGTGGGATTGGGGTAACATCTTTGATGAGGGTTATATCCAAGCCAGCAGCCTGCAATGCACGGATAGCGGTTTCACGACCAGCACCTGGTCCTTTAACGTACACTTCGACTTGGCGCATGCCTTGGTCCATCGAGCGACGAGCAACTGCTTCAGCAGCTTGCTGGGCAGCAAATGGCGTGCCCTTCTTAGCGCCCTTGAAACCAACTGTACCGGCAGACGACCAAGCAATAACTTGACCTTGCGGATCGGTTGAGGAAACGATCGTATTGTTGAAAGTAGATTGAATGTGCACTACGCCTTGCAATACGTAACGACGTTCTTTCTTTTTGCCTCTAGACTTTGGTGTCTTTGCCATTGATCTTTATCCTTGATTCTTTTTATATCGCTCCGGCTTCATTTTATTTCGCCTTCGCTTGCCTTTCGGCACTCCATATTCGCTTCGCTGCGACCGGCTCATCGCCGCTCTTGCTTCGCTTCCTTATTAACCCTTAGACGGTGCGACTTTCTTGCCGGCCACGGTGCCGCGCTTGCGACCACGACGTGTTCTGGCATTTGTCTTTGTACGCTGACCGCGTGTCGGCAAACCTCTGCGATGACGCTGACCGCGATAGCAATTTATTTCAATCAAACGCTTCACGTTCAAACCTTCAACACGACGCAGGTCGCCTTCGACTTGATAGTTTTTGTCCAGCTCTTCGCGGATGCGGTTGACTTCATCTTCAGTCAAGTCCTGCACACGTCTGGTGTCTGGGATTGATAATTTTTCGCAAATCGCCACTGAAGCTGTCTTGCCGATTCCATATATGTAGGTCAAGGCAATTACTGTTCTTTTGTTACGTGGCAGATCGACGCCCGCAATTCGAGCCATTCTGAGATTCTCCTAACCTTGTCTTTGCTTATGCTTGGGATTTTCGCAAATAATAGCTACACGTCCCTTGCGGCGTATAACCTTGCACTTTTCACAAATTTTCTTAACTGATGCTCTAACTTTCATTGTTCGCGCTCTTTGTTTCTTCTGTTCAGTTTCTCTTGGGCGCCCCGAAAGGCACTTAGACAGGTGGGTTTACTCACCTGTGTCACTGACCGCTCTAAGACATTTCGTATATCTAATAGCAGTACCGGACGAATAGCGAATTATACACTATTCTTTGACTCTATAGGTGATTCGTCCACGCGTTAAATCATACGGGGTGAGCTCTACACGCACTCTATCCCCTGGAAGAATCTTAATGAAATTTTTGCGAATCTTGCCGGAAATGTGAGCCAAGACCTTATGTCCATTGTCGAGTTCTACTCTGAACATGGCATTGGGTAAGGATTCTTTTATGATCCCTTCGAATTCGATGACACCCTGCTTGGTCATTCAATTACCTCTGACGGTCTCTTGGTCAGGACTTCCGGAGCCCCTTCTGTTATAAGAAGTGAATGTTCAAAATGTGCCGAAGGTTTGTAATCCTTGGTTACAACTGTCCATCCATCTTGCTTCAGGCGCACGTGATCGCCGCCTTGATTAAACATTGGTTCAATCGCTATTACCATACCAGGTTTCAGCTTGAAACGGTTGCCTGAGCGATAGTTGAGAATAAACGGGTCTTCGTGATAGTTAAAACCTATCCCATGTCCGCCATATTCCCTTACAATTCCGTATCCGTTGGCTTTGGCTATATCCTCAATGGCTCCGCCGACCTCATCAAGGGTGGCTCCGGCAATAGCCTTTTCCATTCCCCTATATAAAGAATCGCGGGTGTCATCCAGCAGCTTCTTCACCCTCGGGTTAACCTCACCGACGGCAACAGTTAGCGCAGTATCCCCAATGAAGTCCTGATTCTTGCCGTTAACAACTCGGCGTATGGTCGCGCCAATGTCCAGAGAAATAACGTCGCCGTCTTTCAAGATCTTCTGTTTGTTGGGAATGCCGTGAACGACTTCCTCATTGATGGAAGCACAAACGGTATTCGGAAAGCCTCTATAACCTTTGAAGGTAGGCAGTGCACCATGCTCTCGGACCATCGCTTCGGCAAACTCGTCCAACTCCCAGGTGCTCACACCAGGCACTGCCTTTTTAGCAGTGGCTTCCAATACAAGACCGGCTATTTTGCCTGCCTTGCGGATAAGTTCCAAATCTTCCGCTTCTTTGAGAATCATGCCAAAACCTTGATTGTTTTCAAAATGTCAGCGAATATCTCCTCTACTTCACCATCTCCATCGATGGTGCGCAGACAGAGACTCTTATCGTAGTAGTTGATCAAAGGAGCTGTTTGCTTTTCATAGACGGAAAGTCTTTGGGCAACAACGTCTTCTTTGTCGTCTGAGCGCTGGATCAACTCTGATGAGCACTGGTCGCAAACGTTTTCTTTCTTAGGCGGAACAAACTTCACGTGATAAGTCGCACCACAATCCTTGTTGGAACAAGTGCGACGTCCAGTGATGCGCTCAAGAAGCAAGTTTGGATTAACTTGAACATTGACTACAACAGTCAAGTTCTTATTGAGCTCTTCCAACAGGTTGTCCAGAGCTTCTGCTTGAACAACAGTACGTGGGAAACCATCAAGAATAAATCCACGATCGCATTCCGGCTGAGTTAACTTGTCGCGGAACATAGCGATGAGAACTTCATCTGGCACCAACTGTCCTTTGTCCATATAAGACTTAGCAGCTAATCCAGTTGGGCTGCCGGCTTTTACAGCTTGTCTCAAAAGATCTCCTGAGGACAGGTGAATGAGATTGAGATGTTTAGCCAGACGAGCACACTGCGTACCTTTACCGGCGCCAGGGGCTCCAAGAAACAAAATTTGCATTGTCAAATTTCCTTCTTATCTGTTGGGTTACGGAATAGTCCGCGCGCTTGATAGCGAGCCGACAGTGCGTGGGTCAAAATTTGTCTTTGCGTGTCAATTGCCACACCGACCAAGATGATGAGCGACGTCGAGCCCAAGCCCTGCAGAGTCTGCACATACGTTACTTGCTCTACGTGAATCGGCACAATGGCAATAATGGCGATAGCTGAAGCACCGATAAAAATGAGACGGTTCAAAAGCTTTTCCAAAAACTCCGCTGTCGGTCTTCCTGGACGAATGCCTTGGATTGCTCGTCCTGAACGTCTAAGGTTTTCAGCCATGTCACGCACAGGCAAAACAATTGAGGCGTAGAAGAAAGCAAAGAAAAGGATGAGCAAGAAATAGATAAGCGAATGTTCCCAGTGGGCATACGAGAACATAAATGTTGTCTCTTGCCCGATAAACTCCCAAACATTTAGTGCAATAGGATGTTTGGAAAGCGTATCAAAGTAGGCTCCCACATACGGCGCAGACTTCAACATATCAACAATTGCCTGTCCCGGATTGGCGTTTCTTTGACCAAAGAAAGACATGACTGTTGTCGGAAACATCAAAAGCGACGAGGCAAAGATAATAGCCATAACGCCTGATGGGTTAACCGGCAAATAGAGATAATCGTCAGGAGCAGCAAAGACTTGTCGCCCAACATTTCGCCTGGCACCTAAAACCATTATCTTTCTAACACCTTGTTGCAGGCAGACGATAAGGGCAATTAAGGCCAAGAATGTCAGAACAAGAATGACCACGCCCCACATTGGAGACTGTCCGGTTTGTACAGCTTCATAGGTATTTTTGATCATGACCGGCAATCGCGAGGCAATACCCAAGAAGATGAGCATGGAGGCACCATTGCCTACACCGCGCTCAGTAATAAGTTCACCCAACCACATAATAAATACGGCTGATGCGGTAAGAATTACTGTTGTATTGATCAAGAAGCCGATTCCAGGCGTGATAACGACGCTGGGGTTGTGAATATTGGTCAGTAGTTTTGCCAGCATGAAAGACTGGAAGCAGGCAAGAATTACCGTTGCATAGCGAGTAAATTGCTGAAGTTGTTTTCTACCCTGCTCACCAGAGTGCTTTTGCATCTCTTCGAGC
>JAKFVJ010000312.1 GCA_021732245.1 Candidatus Obscuribacterales bacterium
TGACTTTAATGCCGCATCGGAAAGACCGGCTAACTTAGGCACGGTTCCGCCAAATGCTTTCAAAGCAAGTGGTTCTGCTAAAGATCTATCCGCTGCAGCAGGTGCAATTGTCGGCTGTCTTGGAGCTGACTACACCGCATCCATTCCGCGCGGTTACATTGTAATTTCCAACGGTGGCGGACATTCATTCTCCGGCACACTTGGTGACAACCAAAATATCTTTGCTCAAGAGTTGAACACTGGAATTTTTGTCGGGCCAAATGATGGTTCCGGCAATCGCGCTTACACAACTAATCCAACGCAGTACAACCAGTGGTTAACTTACAACCAAAATCTTGCTGCCGGCAAACCAACAGGACCAGCGCCGTCATCTGCAGGTATTTATGGAGCAAGCCCGAGTTCAATTAAGTCGGCAGCTACTATGCTTACCTATATGGATGCCGGCAGTCCGCTGTATGCTCAAATGTTGCCGAAATTCTTTGATACTTATGGCACAAAATATTTGAGTTCACCCGGTGTGCAATTCAGCTCAAGCAGCCAGATGGCAATTGAAAACGTCAAGACACAAGTGATGGCTGCTTTCCAGCACGTCAAACGTGTTCACGATCCAACCGATCCCTGGTACAGTTTTACAGCTTCAGTACCGGGACCAACAGGACTTGAGTATTTCAGTCATAGTCAGGCATATTCGAATATTCCGGACTTTGCAAAACCAGGTACTTTGAGTCAGCTGTTGCCGCAAGCTGGTGCCAATAACATCATGGAGCAAATTGCTCAGCGCATGTACCAGATGAAGCCGGAGGCAACTGCGGCTGAAATTAACAGTGTACTTAATGGCAGAACGATACCGATGGGTGCTGTTATGTACATCTACAAAAACCTTGCTGGTGCTTTGACCATGACGTCGGCGCCGCCGCCGTGGGTCAACAGCAATGCAGTGCCCGATGGCAATCCGCAATTTTCACATGTGACGTACTCAACTCTTTTCACATCAGTTGATGCGGCCGGCGATGGTGGTGCTCCCGTCTATCCATACATGCACTCTTCGCCGGAGCTTTATGGTGATGACCAAGTTACTTTCACGCCATCATCTGGTCATAATAATTTGTTGGGTGAACTCAATATGTCACACCAGGCAGGATTTGGTGGTGTGCCTGGCTCCAATACCGGCGTATTTTCTGATCCTAACTAGGATGACACGGGGGTGTCCAATGAAAAGCACATTTAAAAAATATGCTCATGCAGCACTGATAATTGCTCTAATAATTGGAGGCGCAAGCATACCGGCTTTAGCTAATTCAGAAACAAGCTACCAGGTAATTAATTACTTGCCTCAATTGCCGAATTTTCCGCAGTACACAGGTAATTACAAAGTCTTGCGTGCTGTGGTTATGCCGCAGTCGTGGGGCGGAGCAACATATGGCATTTCCTTTGCGTGTCGTGAGACACCACAAATGGTTTATGACTGGTATGCAGATGTATTGCGTGGCGAAAAGTGGTCAGTTGATACAAAAGCAGGCAACGGCAGAATCGACGGCTCTAAGAAAAATGGCAATTTGGTAAGAGTGCACGTTAGTGCCAGTGCCATGGGTGACATGCGCTCAACTGTAATGATTGAGTATCGCATCGTCAAGGCTGTCGCAATTGATGGCGTCGACGAATCAAGCGACGAATCGAAGGAGCGCAGGTAACATGAGAAATGGTAGGGGACAAAGAGGCAGTCAGTTGGCAGAATTCGGACCTGCAATGGGTATTTTTATTCTGCTCATTGTTTTTCCGCTAATCAACTTCGCATACATTGGTTGTGCCTATGGGGCTTCCTGGTTTTTAAACCACATCATGGTTCGTGAAGTGGCGCTGACCAATCCAAAGGACAAAGATGCTGTGGAAGCCGCAGAAGATCGCATTGGACAAAATTGGGCAAATACCGGACTAGCCAGCCTTATTGGGATAACGCCAGCAAACTACAGCTCTAAGGTAACCAACAAAGATTTGACTTACACGCCGAGCCAAAACCCAAGTTTTGTGCGTTTGACTTCTGAAGTGAAGGTCAAACCACTAGTGCCTATGCAAGCATTTGCTGATGTACCCGGCTTAGGAGCAGATTTGACTTTTAGTTTTACAGAAGAGCAACCCTTAGAAGAAAAGGGTCTGGATTAGTTTTTATCAGGGGATAAGAAAATGGTGACAAAAAATAGAGCAAAGCGTGCTGCCAAAGGAACCAGCATAATTGAAGCAGTGTTAGGAATTGTATTCGTTGTGATTCTGGTGCTGTTCTTCATCGATGTCGGTGCAGTTGTAACATGCCAAACAAACAACGAGCGCATGTGCAAGAATGCCGTGCGTGCAGCTTCTGAAAAAGATACGTCGGTTGAAGCTAAAAAGGCTGCAGACGAAATTGTAAAAAACACACAAGCATCGCAAATTTTTACATCACCGAAGATGTTTGACTTCGAATATGATCCTTCATCCGGCATGGTTTCTGCCAAAACATCAGCTGTTTGCAATTTGCCGGTTCCGGTGCCGGGCATAGCAAACTTGACCACGGTTGAAATGCAAGCAAAATCCGTCGAAACAATAGTCGCGATTTTGGCTGAGTAATTCCCGTCATTCTGAGCCAGCTCGGCTGGCGAAGAATCTCACGGCTTTGTAACGGAGATCCAGATTTGGCGGGACGAGTCTCTTACATGTGAGATTCTTCGCTTTGCTCAGAATGACGGAACGAGTTCTATCCGTAGCCATGACGAGTAACGTCATTCTGAGCCTGCGCAGCTGGCGAAGAATCTCACGTGTTCAAGATGGCGAAACTAGTTGCGCCAGTCGTCGCTGATATCTTTCCAGTCGGGGTTGTTGGATTCGATTAAGTCAATCTTTTTAGATCTCAGAAGTCCTTTTAATTGCTTTTCTCTGTAGATTGCGTCGTTGGCAGAATTACAGGTTTCGAAATAAACAAGCTGGTCTATGTTGTACCTGCTAGTAAAGCCCTTGACCAACTGCTGCTTATGCTCCTCAACACGGCGTTGAAGATCGTTCGTCATTCCGACATACAAAGTTTTCGACTTGTTGGTCATGATGTAGATATAGAAATTCTGCATCTTCGACCTCAACTCGTGAGATTCTTCGCTGTGCTCAGAATGACGTAAGTCGTTTTATACCTTGATGTAACGGCCGGATGTCCAGGCGCTGCCGCCTGCTCCTACGGCTACGCCGAGTAAAAGTAGGATGATGAATGTAGGCAGCAAGCCGTATTCCATGTTGTTGGGCAGAAGCGGTAAGAAGCTCAATAATTGTTCGCGCACGTAAGAGTCGGCATAGATGTTAACGCCGAAAAGAATAATCAATGAAAGTAGTGAGGCGCCCAGTCCGTAGGCTGCGCCTTGTAACACCAGAGGTCCTTTGATGTACCAGGGGTTTACTCCCATCAAGGAGAGAATTTCAATTTCACGTTGTCGGGCTTCGATTACAAGGTGAATGGTGTTACCGATTACGATTAGTGTGGCAGTAGTTAGAGCGCCTGTCACAATAATGCCTGCTAATTCCAGGAAGTGACGCAAACGATTGATGTTGCGCGCTACTTTCAACGGATAGCGAACGTGTTCTACCGCTTTGATTTTCTGTAATTTGTTAGCAGTCTTTTCCACGACTTGCATGGAGTTAAGTCTGACGTGCAATGTGTTAGGTAGCGGGTTGTTGACGCCTGCTACACGGAAGCTTGATTGCATATCGCGCCAGGCAACATCTTTTGGAACAATTTCCACAAGAGATACTTGCGGAAGTTGGCTTATCTCGCGAGCGATTGCTTTAGGGTCATAGCCATCTTTTAAGTAGGCGGAAATTTCCAGTTGCGAACCCCACGCATTAACGACGTTTTTTAAGGTCATGGTCAATTGCAAGACACCACCGAAGATGGTGAGTGCGACAGCCAGAATGCCAATAACGAGCCAGTTGGACCAGCCGCTTTTACGCATGCCCAAAATTGTTTCCATACCAACTCTAGCTAGAATACGAAGCTGTCTCATGGAGTCGCTACCTTGACCTCCATCTCGTATGTGCCGCTGTCTACGTCAGAGACAATTTCTCCGTTGCGCAAACTAATAACGCGGCGGCGCAATGAATTAACGATAAATTGATCGTGCGTGGAAATGAGTACTGTTGTTCCGCGTGAAGAAATACGCTCGAGCAATTGAACGATTTCCAATGATGTTTGCGGATCAAGATTACCAGTTGGTTCGTCAGCTAGAAGTACCGGTGGTCCGTTGACGATTGCTCGTGCAATACCGACGCGCTGCTGCTCACCGCCGGACAATTCATCCGGATATGCCTTAGCTTTGTCTTCTAGATTTACGACGCAAAGAGCACTTGTTACACGTCTGTTGATTGAACTTTGATCAACACCTAATGCCCGCAGAATGTACGCAACGTTGTCGAATACTGTTTGACGCGGCAATAATTTATAGTCTTGGAAAACAATTCCCAAACGTCTGCGCAAGAGTGGAACCTGTCTTGCGTGAATGCGCGTGATATCAACGCCGCCAATAAAAACTTTGCCGGAAGATGGAACTTCTTCACGATACAAAAGACGCATGAGCGTAGACTTGCCTGCGCCGGATGGACCAACTAAAAACGCGAACTCACCGAGTCCAATGTTCAAGTTGGTATTAACTAGGGCAGGTCTGCCACCGTAGTCTTTGTTGACGTTCTGAAGTCTTATCATTCTTAACGCTCCGGCGATGGCGAGCCCTCGCCTTCGCTAGCTATCCAGCTCTTCCACGCTTCGCTGCGAATTGCTCTATCGCAATTCTTTGCTCCGCTATTGCTTGTGGTCATTTTGTAGTGGAACATCATAGAAGCCGGTCACCGCAAGCCTTTTAGAGCCCTCGATCATAGCATGGAAGTCAGCAGGAAAGGGCACCTCAGTAGGTGACAAAAGTGTTTAGCTGAAATTTTGTTTACCAGTATCCTGGGCAACACTTTTCTGGCTTTGGAAATAGCATGCGCTGCAAAGGGTGTCTGTGCCATGTAATTGCGCGGCTATGTCTTTACATTGTGGACATAGCGGATATCCATGTTTTTTTCGCCATTGCTTGAGTCTTAATTGTCTCTCAAAAAGTGCTGCTAAGCGCGCGGGCAAATCAGGAATCGCCCGTGAATGAGAATGCTCAAATTCAGCTACTGCCTCCTTAAGCTCATTCAATTCCGCTTCACCAAGAACCACATTTGCCAAGTCCTCTAGAGTTGGTTCCGGAAGTGGTGGTGTGGGTTCCGCGAAGGTGTGATCTGATTCATGTTTATGGAAGTGTTTTAAATCAAAGCGAAGTCCTGTCAGCTCTATAGACAAGCCACGTGCGGCTGCTTGCATTTTTTTGAACAATTGAGGCTTTAGAAGTGACAATTCATGCCCGGTTGCGGCATCTCTCACAGAGACGACGAGAGTGCCTTGATAATCAATGAATAGTCCGCGTGAGCGCTCACCCAGCACACTGCCTGCAATTGTTGGCCAGAGGTCCATCAGGGTGCGCTCTTTGAGACGTTTCTCTAAGCCCAAATTATGGACGACGCGGCTCAAGACGCCGTCGACGCGCGACAGAGCTTTTCGTTTGGCTGATCCGGGTCCTGTGAACATGGTATCTTGAAAACGTCTTAGTATAAGTAAGCTACGTATATTTTGATGAATTCCGGCTTTTGAAGCAACGAAGAAATCCTTATCTTTCCAGTTGCTCATAAGTTTGATGCGTTATAATCTCCCTCTATATATTTATTCGAAATCTGTCGCGAGGAAATGTCAGTGAGCGCTGAAAAAATGATTGAAGAACTCAAGAAGAGATTCAACCCACAGGCTGCTAAGGATGTCTCGGCTACTTTTATGTTTTCCGTTAAAGGCGACAGCGGTGCAACGCAATGGTTGACTAAAATCAACAACG
>JAKFVJ010000378.1 GCA_021732245.1 Candidatus Obscuribacterales bacterium
TCCCGACTTTCTCTTTTCTTCGATTGAAGACACTGATTCTGTTGTTGAAGCCATCTTCGCCAAATAAAAAAATTCGATAAACTCGCTATAATTGGCAGCTCGTAATAAGGCTGGTTAACGAGGATGCCAGGTGGCAAGTACTGAGCCTAAAACTGCAAAAACAACTAGGGCCTATGTCGGCATGGGTTCTAATGAGGGCGACAGAGTCGGCTATGTGCAACAAGCCATGCAGTTGCTCAAAGACATTCCTGGCGTTGAAATTGTTGAATGTTCCAGCCTTTATGAAACAGAACCAGTAGGTGGGCAATATAGCCGCTGGTTTGTAAATGCCGTTGCCGCTATCGATACAAGCCTGCAAGCAGTTGATTTGTTGGATGTCTGCCGAGACATAGAAGCCAGACTCAATGAAATGCATGGCAATCAGAAGGCACAACGGGGTTCCAAAGAACGCACGCGGATTATTGATATGGACATCTTGTTTTATGGATCAACCGTCGTTAAAGATGATTACCTGGTAGTACCGCACCCACATCTACATGAACGGGCGTACGCGCTTGTTCCTTTGCTGGAAATCGCGCCTGATTTTAATCATCCAAGTTTAGACAAAACAATTACAGAACTGCACGAAGAATTACCCGAACCCGAACTTGTCTACTTATATGGAACAAGACAAGAAGACGAGGAAGAATCTTAATTCGGTAATGAAAGATGAACTCAACATCCGTGTGGGGACAGACATCTGCTCGGTGAGACGAGTTGCAGAGGCTTACGAGCGTTTTGGCGAGCGATTTTTAGCTCGCATTTTGACAGATGCTGAGCGTGAATATGCACTGGCTTCAAACGCCCACACAGTTTCCCGAATCGCTGGAAGATTCGCCGTGAAAGAGGCAACAGCCAAAGCTTTGGGTGTCGGCTGGCGCGGTCTTAGTTTTAAGGAAATTGAAGTCGTTAAAGATAAGAGTGGTAAACCCGGACTTAAATTTCACGGAAGGGCGGCACAAATTGCCCATGACCAGAATCTCTCGCATTGGGAGATAAGCATTAGTCATGAACATGAATTTGCCGTCGCCTTTGTTCTTGCCCACAATGGAAGATAAAAAGACCAAGAATAAAGGACAAGTAAGCCACGATAAAAAATGGCTGTTTTTACTTGTCGTGCTTGGTTTAATCGGCATGATTTCCTACTGCTTTAAGGCAGATGAAGTTTTTCCGGCAGCTTCGATTGATTTGCGATTAGGACAAAGCAAAGTTCAGGCAATTGCAAAAAACTGGGCACAAGAAGCCGGCTACATCAAGGAAAACCCAAAAGTCTCAACTGTATTTGATTACGACAACGAATCAAAGACTTTTCTCGAATATGAACTTGGCTCAAAAGAAGCCAACAACTTAATGAGAGGTGATCTGCCTGTCTGGTATTGGGCTACGCGTATGTGCGAGCCATTGCAGATGGAGCAATTTCTTTGTCAGGTCAGTCCAAGCGGCAAGCTTGTTGCCTTTAATCGCCAATTGCCAAATGACTATGCGCTTCCTTCAATAAGTCACGATGAAGCATTTGCCTTAGCCAAAACTTTTGTCGAAACAAAAGTCGGCATTCCATTAACTAAATTCACCAGGATTAAACACGGAACAACATCGCAGGTTAAGCGATCGGATCATTTCTTCACGTGGGAAAACAAACAAGACGCCTATGCCGGTGCTCATTTAAGAATTGATGTAAATGTTTCCGGCAATCAAATAACCTCATTCGACAATTACTTGCACGTACCGGAAGCCTGGGAACGCAAATTCAGCAAGTTGCGCTCCTACAACGAATTGCTCACTGACTTAGCCAGCGTTTTCCTTTCTATGCTAAACGTCGCAACGGTATTCATTTTCCTCTGGGCATTTTCCGGCGGTCTTATCCGCTGGCGCTTTGCTGTCTTTGCCGGCTTGTTTGTAAGCTTAGTTAGCCTGGGTGAGTCACTTAATTCTTTACCGCGCGCCATACACAGTTATTCAACGACAATTGCCTACGATGCCTTTCTCACCGATTACTACGTAAACACGCTAACCAGCGCCGCCACCACATTTTTGCAATCGACTGTATTGGCCGGTGCTGCCGAAGCACTCTATCGGCTTAGCTTTCCCAAAGCTATTGCTCTCGAACATCTGTTCACCAAAGCCTCGCTGGCTGTACGCCAGACATTTAGAGGACTTGTTGCCGGTCATGGACTTTTCGGCATACACCTTGGCTGGGTTGTCTTCTACTACTTGTTTGGTCGTGGTCTGGGATTTTGGTCACCACTGGATGTGCAAAATGCCGAGACACTCAGCTCCTACGTTCCTTCCTTCTCCGCCGCCTACATAGGCGTATGGGCGGCTTTTACTGAAGAATTTCTCTATCGCATTCTTGGCACAACAATTCTCACCAAAGTCTTCAAGAATTTCTGGGTGGCAAATATCCTGCAAGCCGCCGCCTGGGCTTTCATGCACAGCAACTACCCACAAGAGCCGCCGTATGCTCGTGGTCTTGAGTTGACGGTTGTAGGTTTCACTTACGGTCTAATTCTCAAATACTTTGGTATCTTGCCTTGCCTAATATCACACTATATTTTCGACACTTTCTTAGGTGTCGTACCGTTATTGAGTTCAAGCTTGCCGGCATTAAAAGCACAGGCAGTAATTGTCGTTGTGCCATTTGCCATTGCCTTAGCTGTTAGCGCTTATCTGCTGATAAAGGCGGCAAAAGAAGGAAAAGATGTTGAACCGGATAATTTTCTAAATGCCGCCATCGAGAAGAAGGAGCAGTCGGTAATTCTCAATGAAATACTGCCTGAGTCGAGCTTTAATTACCAACCGTTGAAGCGCGGCACACGCATTGTGCTCTTTGCACTCTTGGCGTTGTTTACCCTCATCCAATTTTCCTTTTATCCAATCCAAATAGGCTCAGGAAGCAAACTTTCCATATCGCGCGACGAAGCAATAGTAATTGCTCAAGACTATTTGACGAAAAAGAATCTGGACATAACAGGCAGATCCATTGTTGCCTGGGTGGGCGAAGATATTAACGGTCACGAAATGCAATACGCAATGGAAAAGATAAAGTTCCAAAAAACCCTCGATCTATCGCGAAGCGTATATAAAGGACTTCTCTGGCGAGTGCGCTTTTTCCGCCCACTGGATCCTCAGGTTTATCTCGTTAGCATCGATGGGCAAGGCGATCCAGTCTCATTCTCAGTTGCTCTTGATGAAGATGCTGAAGGACAAAAACTCACTCGCGAACAAGCACAAAACTTATCCGAGAAGTACCTAAAGAGCGAGCAACGTGAATACTTGCCTCTAACTCAGTTGGATGTTTTTGACTCAGCTCGTTCAAAACGCAATGACTATAGCTTGAGATACAAATCAGAAAAACTTTCACTCCCTGACGCCGAATTTCGCGTCAACGTCAGTTGCTTGGGAAATTTAGTTTGCAACTTCACGAGAAACTGGCAGTTGCCGGATAAATGGTTATTTGAAAAAGCTCGCCGTACAACAAAAGATCAAGTAAGCCAATATCTCGCTATCGGGCTGAATCTCATTACTCTTGTATTAGTCATTTGGTGGTTAAAAGGTCTTGCCGCTACAGGTCCAATTCACTGGCGACCAGCCATCCTTCTATCTGTTCCTATAGTGCTTACGCTCATACCACAGTCCTTAAATGACTTGCCTGAACTGTTTTTGGTTTATGACACAAGCAACCCGGTTGACACTTTCCTCACAGGACAATTCGTCAGGCAAATACTTACGTACATCTCCTGGCTGGCCGTGACTTGCGCAACCGCTGCCTTTTCGCTTGCGGCATTCCGAATCCTGTCACCACACTCCCCCGTCAACACAATCATCAAAGCAACAATTAGCCAAAAGGAAGACGACCGACCGGGCAATCAAAAAGATCTCTGGATTGATGCCATTCTGGTGGGTTACACATTCGGTATCGGCTGGCAGGCTATGGACGTCTTGCGCGTTTACCTGCAAACTCTATTTTCACCATCCGTCATGATTGCGCCACTCGATGCCGTTACAAAACTTGCGGGCGTCATTAGTCCGTCGATAGAAACAATTACCGACGCCTTTATCACAGGAACATTTACCGCTCTTACAGCCGCCAGTTTGGCAGGACTATACGCCAAGTATGTGGACAAGCGCAGTCACTATTTCATCGCAAGTCTTGCTATTGCTCTTGCCTTGAATGTAAGCTATCGCTACTACCAAGATATAGTCATCGGAACCTTATTCTATTTTCTCGGTGCCATTGTGCTCTGGCTTCTCATTGCGCGTTTTGCCAAAACCAATGCTCTTGCTTATTTCTTATTAGGCGCCAGCTACGTCATGTCGTATGCATTAAGGTTGCTCATAGGCTACAGCCCAGGCTTATTCGCCAATGACATAGCAATCATTGCCTTGATACTTTTAAGTCCAGTTATTTACCTGATGTTGCTCAAAGTTAAGCGCAAGAGAAGCAATTAGCCTTCCTGAGTTGCTTCTTCTATATTTATCAATTCATCAGGCAGTACTGGTCGGCCTATGGACATTGCCACCATGAGGCATTGATCCACCTTTTCCATGATGTCCTGAGGAAAGACACCAATTTTGTTGACCAGCAATGTTTTAGGAATGGTGGCAATCACGGTACAGTCAATAACGCTATCAAGTCGCAAGCCGGCGCTTTGCCCTTCCGGCGTATTCATGCGCACCACAACTT
This sequence comes from Candidatus Obscuribacterales bacterium, assembly GCA_021732245.1. Lineage (GTDB taxonomy): Bacteria > Cyanobacteriota > Vampirovibrionia > Obscuribacterales > Obscuribacteraceae > SBAT01. The sequence continues at coordinate 4,724 of JAKFVJ010000378.1, forward strand.
GCGTGGGTTCGCGAGTTGCGCGCGTTGTGTTGCTTGTTAAAGGAACCAATAGGACATCGTCAAGGCGTGCATTATTTGCATCGGCAGAAATAATCACAGCAGGTCTTCGCTTAGTCTGCGTCGATCCCTCATCTGTCGTGTAAGGGAATGAAACTAAGACCACATCGCCTTTTCTGTATAAGGGCGGTTTGCTGGACATATTTTCTCTAATTCGTGAACTAGTAAGTACTATCCATTATAAAGCTCTTGAAAATAGTCGATCAAAAAGGGCGCATGCAATGCGCCCCTACAAAAACTTCAATAAAACCGATAACGAATTAGGCGTCGTAGACTTCCAACGACTCATCGTGCTCGGAAAGTCTAACTAGAGCCGCAGTGCCTGCTTGGTGCACGACACGCTGGGCTGCCCGCTTGGAGAACAAACGGTCAACATAAGGCTTGACCCTGTGTTGCATAACTGAATTCATAACCAAACCGGCAATCTCAAGCAGTGCAGGTTCTAACGCCTGTACCTTTTGATTAGCCTCGTTGGGCTCGCCTTTCTTTGATCCACGGGACATTTAGCTTCTCCTAACAGCCCCTAATTCAATTAAACGCGAAGTATAACATGGGTTGCAAGTAAGTGACTTATATTTTTAATCTTGGAAATGCCGGATTTTATCTGGCACTGCCTCATTTCCCTATATTCCACGCCAGTACGGTTTTCAGACAATCAGCAGGTTGAGTTTTCTGTTATTTGTTATTGTGCTTGGAGTTAAAACGCTCTTTGAGAAACCCAATAGTCCGCTGGGTTGCTCCACCCGGCACAAATATCTCAAAAACGCCTTGCCTTAAAAGTTCTTGCCTGTCTTCTTCCGGGATAATGCCGCCACCGAATACGACAATGTCATCGGCTCCCTGCTCTTTTAAAAGCTTGACCACTTTAGGGAATACGGTCATATGCGCCCCGGATAAGACCGACAGTCCAATCGCATCCACATCTTCCTGAATAGCCGTTTCGACTATCTCTTCAGGAGAGCGGTGCAGCCCCGTGTAAATAACCTCCATGCCGGCATCTCTTAATGCACGGGCCACCACCTTGGCACCTCTATCGTGCCCATCAAGTCCAGGCTTGCCAATTAACACACGAATTTTCCCTGACACTGGCTGAATTCCCTGT
>JAKFVJ010000391.1 GCA_021732245.1 Candidatus Obscuribacterales bacterium
TCGCGGCGCTGATCATGTACTGGTCTTAAATTTAGAGGGCTAAACGATGAAAGGACTCAACTGGCACGACGATCTATCGACAGCCGACGAATTTGAAGAACTATCTGCTTACTGTCGCACGCACAATATTGAAACAGATATTTACGGGGAAGGTAAATTCCTCAATGACTTTGAGATGGAGATAGCCGAGTTTCTCGGCATGGATGCAGCGGTATTTATGCCTAGCGGAACTATGGCCCAGCAAATAGCTCTGCGTATCTGGTCGGAAAGACTCAAGATAAAAACAGTCGCTCTGCACGAAACAAGCCACGTTGAAGCAAACGAAAAACGTGGATACTTTTACTTGCACGGCTTGCAAACGATAGCAATTGGCGGTATGAACTCAGCAATTCTTGCCAAACACCTAGACGAGATAAAAGAGCCTGCAAGCACTTTGCTTATCGAATTACCAATGCGCGCGCTGGGAGGACTTTTACCTACCTGGAATGAACTTTTAGAAGTGTTGAACTTAGCGAGATCAAAAAAAATCAAAGTTCATCTAGATGGCGCACGCATCTGGGAAGCCAGTACCTTTTATGGCAAGTCCTGCGCCGACATTTGTAGGCTATTCGACTCAGTCTACGTTTCTTTCTATAAAGGAATAGGCGGCATGACCGGCTCCATGCTGCTTGGACCGAAAGACTTTATTGAAGAGTCTCGTATTTGGCTTAGACGCCATGGCGGTAACCTTCATACAATGACGCCTTATGTTGTCTCTGCAAAACTCAATTTCGAAAAGCGCATCAACAAAATGCACGAATACAGCGATCGTGCCGTATCACTTGCCAAAGCGCTTAAGCATATTCCTGGACTTGAAATAAAGCCCGATCCGCCGCAAGTGAACATGTTCCATGTCTTCATCAATCTTCCACTTAAACAGCTAGAACAGGCGCACGAGAAGCTTATGAAAGAAGACAATTTCAGACTATGCACACGCTTTGCCGAAACACAGATTCCCAATTGGACACGCACGGAAATTGCCATAGGCGATCAGGCTCTATCTATTTCCAACGAGGAAATAGTCGATAAATATCACAAGCTGCTTGCGCTAGCCGGTGATCAATTAACAGTAACGGCTTAATCTAAAAAGTATGATTTTCCGCTGGCGATCTTTTTCATAGACTTAGCCAATTGACGACGGGCATTGTCAAAACCTGCAACATCTTCATACATCGTATGGGCAGCATCTTGTACTTGATCATCATCACAAGTACTACCTTTGGCAATCGCCTTTAGTCTCGGCACATCTGCTTGCAGGTCGCCGGCAATGCGCTGCATTTCTTTGACGTCGAAACTGCTTTCGCCATCAACCATGGAAGCAACATTATTCATTTCCGACTGCAAAAGACTGGTCAACTTCTCAATTTGGTAGAGGTACAAATCAAGCCATTCTTTGCGTGGCGGCAAAACACCTGTCGAACCTGGCGCTATCGGCGTAAATAGCTGGTCATCGAGAAAAGCTCTATCAAGAATGTCCGGATCACTATCCGATCCCTCAATTCGATTGACTTCGTTTGCCAATCCCGCAAGCGATCTCTTCAAATTATGAGAGACCCTGCCAAGATCATTCACAGAGTTAACAAGAGTTGTGGTGGCACCAGGTGCGACACCACTTTCGGCAGACGCAGGTAATGTGGTCAAAGCTACCAAGGAAGACAACAAAATGATTCTATTAACTCTCACGCCTGTTACCTCAAAAGTTACGACATGAAAATTGTATCACCGGAGTCAGCTAATTATTTTCCATCAACCATATTGCTGAGCGATCGAGGTTGCCCCTCTACATCCAAAAACTGCGATACGCGCTTCTGTTCTTCATCGTGAGCAAGCGCGCGCATAGCGTCCATGGTCGCTCGATTTTTATCTTCCAACGCACGCCACCACAGTTCACTTCCGTCCATCAATGATTCTTGAATCCAAAGAATGTGCAGTTTTTCCGGTTGCTCGCCAAATGATTTGGCTTGGTCGGAAGCCTGCCACCATTTTTGAGCAAACTCCGCTCGTTGGGAATATGGCACGTAAGTGGTCATATCCTTTGCCATATTCTGCTTCGACTCTTTCAGGAATTTCGCCTCGGCTATCGCGAACCGCACCTTGTCATCCAGTGATGTTTGTCCGTACGGAGACTTAAAAATTCGTGGCAGCTCGCCGAAATACCAGCCGTCCTCCATTACTCTTTCGTGTTTGCCGGCTTCTGTCTTTACTTCGTCAGCAGTTGGATCGACCAAAATACTGTGCGGTGGCGGCGCATGAAATTCAGCACAACCACTTAGGCAAACTGCGCTTATCAAAATAATTGACGCCACTGAATATATTTTGAACTTCATCGTTTACCAGCCGTTAAGGGCCTTCACGTCGTTCCAATACGGACTCGTTGCCAGCTGCTTTTTGAATTGTTCAATAAACTGCTGTTTGGTAACTGGGTCCTTTTCGCCTTCGTATGTGAGATCACGCTTAGGCCAAACTGAATCCAAAAATTCCCAAGCCGACTTTCCATTACCGCTATAAATTAGCTCAAGCATATTCGCAGGCAAGTCGAAAGGCATGGTTATCTTGTCGCTTTGACTGCTGTCAGCCTCTTGGGCATCGCCTTCTTTTGGCGGCTGCATTGCCGTCTTAGTTTCAGCAATTATCTTATTCATGTAAGTTGCGGTCGGTGCAGGCGCTTTCATTAAGTCGTTAGCCAGGCGTAGCTTACCGTCCTTAATGCGAAGGATAACTCGTATACGAGGTGAACTGGCTGATGAGAAATTCCAGTTTGAAAATGTATCTTCGACACCAGTTCCTTCGATTGTGCCGTCACCACCAATATCAATAAAGTTTATCGAGTCATTGCCGGTTTCAATTTTGGCCAGTTTTTTGAAGTTCTTGCCCAATGAAAAAATCGAATACTCGTAAAGGCACTTAACACCACAGTTAGCCCGTTCAATAATTATTTCAGGACTGCCGCTACCAAATGCGGTAAAGCCGGGAGCCAAAACTTTCAATGGCGCCGACATTTTCGAAGCAAAGTCTTCGATGGAACCAACACCTAATTTGCGTGGAGGAAAATAACTCTTCGGAACTACGATTGGAGTAATTACCGTGAAATATGTTGAATTCGGCCAAAATTCATCCGGATGACCTTGGGCCAAGACTTGGTTGCCCCGCTTCAATTTGTATGCGCCAACATTCCAGCATTTTCCAACCTGCGGCACAAAAACATATTCACCAATAGCTATTTTCTTGTGTGAGCTTTTCACATTGGCTTTGGAGACAATGGCAAACGCCGTGTCATCTTTAGTTGGCTTACCAGGTACGGTTAATACATTGACAGCCTGAGCTTGCGGCATAAAAGAGACCGTTAATAGTGCAGCAAACACCCGCCTTGAAAACCGGACTGGTCCTATTGTCATCATGATTCATGCGCTCAAATTAGGAAACGCATATTATTGTATATTAGTTCGTCGTCCGCGCTGGGAGCGATAACATGCAAGAAAAAGAAGTAGAAACAAAACCCACATCTAGTGATTGGATCAAAGAAACCCTAAAAACACTAGCGTTGACGCTTGTCCTATTCGTCGTCATTCGTGGAACCATTGCCGAAGCAAGGTATATTCCGTCAAGCTCTATGGAACCAACTCTGCAAATATCCGACCGCTTGATTATCGAAAAGCTATCAGGACTTTTTCAACAACCAATTAGGCGTGGCGATATCGTTGTGTTCTATCCACCGGCAATTGAATTGGGCGGAAAGGACTTAAGCTATGATCCCTTATCTTTGCTTGGTAGGCTCACAGGCTTTCCATTTCTGCCCTGCGAGAAAGCTTTGATTAAGCGCGTCGTGGGACTTCCCGGAGATCATATACTCATTGAACATGGCGTCGGCGTTTACATTAACGGGCAGCTTTTGGACGAATCCGGATATACCAAAGAAGTGCCTGGCTATGACCTCAAAACTTTGTCAGACATTGGCAATCCCTATTTCCATCCATTTCCAAATAACATGAAACCAATCACGGTTCCGGAAGGGTCACTATTCGTAATGGGTGACAATCGCAACAACAGCGCCGACAGTCATGTCTGGGGATTTCTCGATCAAAAGCGCGTCATAGGCCGAGCATGTTTGCTTTTCTGGCGTCCATTTTCAGGACCAAAGTATTCAACCTATACAAGTTTTATTCACTGAATTTGACCTGACTGAGCAAATTCGCGGCTCTCCATTTCGAAGAGAGTCCATTTGCCTTCTTTCGAAATCGTCTTGCAGGAGCTACCGGTAAACCAATGCATTTTCTTGAGCATTTCTTTTGGTACAAGGACAAAGTACTTTTCGTGATAGCTTGATGTAAACGATGCACAGGCATCTTCATCTTGCAGCCGCTGCACAGGTTTATGCAATATGTACGGCATCGTCGGCTCTTCTGCCATGAAGATTGCCACACTGTTATCTTCACCACGCGTTAGCTCAACAAGTTTATTAAAGCCAACTTGCTTGTGGTTGTACATTGAAGTCAATGCACCCGGCACAAAAAATGCGCAACCAAACAGTAGAGCACCGGCTGTTGACAGTGATGCCAGTTTTATTCTGTTTTCTTGTGATATTTGTTTTGCAAATTGCAGAACTAGAAATCCTGCCAGGATCCATAAAAACATTGCTGTAAAAATTGGCCAATGCGCAAAGACAATTCCCTTTAGATAGCTGGATAATTTGCCCTGCACAACAAAAATAACTGCAAGAGCCACAAGAGCAGCGCCTTGCACTACCAACACAGCTTTCGATTTTGCAGCGCGTGCCAAATACTCAATTTGAATAGCAGCCATAATGGCAAATCCTGGACAGGCAGGAATTATGTACCAAGGTAATTTCGTCTTGATGCAGGTAAACATTCCAAGGATAGCGACGAACCAAAAAAGTGACAGTCTAAATAGACCGTCCATGCCATCGACACCAGGGAGCCTGAAAGTTCTTTTTACTGACTCAAAAGAGAAGAGCGGCAAAACGCACCAGGGAGCAAAGCCACCGAAAAATACTGGGATGTAGAAATACCACGGCATCTGGTGATTGACCGTGCCAACCATGCGTCCAAAATTCTGTTCAATGAAGAACTTCTGCAAGAATTTACCTTCAGTGGCTACGCCTGCCGCTGCATACCAAGGCACGGCAATCAGAGCCACCAAGACCAATCCGAGAAGTGGTTTAGCTCTTAGACAAAGACGAATTGTTTCTTTGACTGAACGCGTGCCGACCAGCAAAGCCGGCAAGATACCAACAGCGCTCAAGATAAGAGCTATTGGACCCTTGCACAGAAGTCCCAGTCCACCAGCAAAATATCCAATCAACAAGTCGCGGTTGCTCCCCTTTATTAGCCCCCTCCACAAAAACAATGTGGTGGCAGTAACAAGCAAAGTCAATGTCGTATCTGTAAGACAGATATGCGAACCGATGGCAACAAGAGGCAGACTCAAGAAAATTAGTCCGGCAAGAAAGGCCGTCGATTGTGATACCAAACCACGGCAACCCCAAAATATACAGAGCGCAGTAGCAATGCCTGAAAGTGCAGCGGGTAATCTGCCGACAAACGGCGATATGCCTAATAACTTATAAGCGCCACACACCATCCAGAAAAACAAAATCGGTTTATCCAACCAAGGCTCGTAATTGTTGAGCGGCAGTAAATACTTGCCGGTTTCAACCATCTCACGTGCTGATTCCAGAAAGAAACTGTCGGTGGGATCAAGAGGTCCAAAACTACCCAGAAACGGCAAATACGCCACCAGTCCTAAGACAGCAAGGATGGACGCGTAGGCAAAGCCAGGCACCTTAACTTTTTCTGATGTCATCATTAGTA
>JAKFVJ010000019.1 GCA_021732245.1 Candidatus Obscuribacterales bacterium
GTTTTACGATCAATGCCCTTTGCAGTCAGAGTAAGTTCCAGATTGTGTTCTTGAAACAATCCAGACTTTGACGAGGCAACCAGCTCTTCAAACGCGTGCAAAGTTTGATGAGCTTTGTGAGCTGCTTCCGTGCTCGCTTTCTCATAGTCCGTGTATGTTTGTCCCATAGTTGTCACTCCATCTTGTGTTACCTTGTACGTTCAAGTGACACCACAACTTTTTCTCAACGACAAACGACTCACAATGCCGGAGCATTGAGAGTCGTTTTTGCAAATAGCTGAAACTAGATTGTTTCTACTGTTTTGTCCTTGAAAGAAATGAAATTGCGGAGTACTCTTTCCTCTACTTGTTTTTCGCTTCAAAAAGCAAGCCGGCAGAGGCTTTCCGGCTTCGTCATCCATGCAACCAAGCGCAATCAGTGCGGAAAACCGCATGGAGACAGCGGTTCAGCTCCTAGCGCAATTACGCTAGGGCGACAAAACATCCAGGTTTATGCGCTTGAATGGGCGGTTTATACCGTCAAGCATGCGTCCATAAGCAACAATTTCTGCATTGTCCACAGACTCTGCATCGTTTTTTAGACGAACGCCTCTATCAGAAATGCGATCCGTTTTGCGGCGCAGAGAAAGCTCTGACGATAAATGATCCACCCACAAAGAAATAAATGGGTCCGTCCTTGAGCAGTACTCAGCATGCAATGCGTCAGTCCGAGCAAACAGCTGCTTGTAGCTTTCACCGTCCTGATGTCCTTCGCCCCCAATTGGCGCGTAGTTCAAACCACCCTTCTTCAAATCGGCCAGATACTTTTCGTACTCATCAGTATGCTTCGTTTGCACACCGTAATAAGTCATGTTCCAGAAAATACCTTGCCTCCGCTTGTTTAAACGCGAGTCGTGAATCACAGGAGGGCGAATGCCTAATTCGCGCATAACATTCAAGGCGGTTTCTTCCGTGCGGAAGAATTCGCTGACCAAGACTTCGTCTAAAGGTCTGTCGGCTCGCAGGATTTGGCGCAATTTTCTGCCGGCGGCTTCGGACTGGTATTTACCTTGCTGAGTCAGTTTGACTCTTTCATCAAAACCACCAATTCCGTAATAGAGTCGGCATTCTTTGTCTCTGTCTATTCGGCGGTATGCGACATTCGCTTCCGATTCAGCGTGGCGCATGCGGATTATCACTTGATCATAATCAGAAAGATCGCGACGAGTGTTCATTGTGCTGACCTCAATAAAAAAGCCACCGATTGCTCGGTGGCTTGGGGAATTCCTGGAAGAAGTTCAATTTGTCATTCTGAGTGAAGCCGCGTAGCGGTGAAGCGAAGAATCTGCCGCAACGGTTCGACGCTCAGGTCTAAAAAGACGAACTTAGAACCGCGGCGGTAGATTCTTCGCGTCGTTGCTTCGCAACTCTGCTCAGAATGACAATACTAATTACTACTGTTAGCGGGTGTTTATCTACCTGGATTCTTGTTTCAAATCAAATTTCTTCTACCCACAACATAATGAAATTGCAGTCACAAAAGCAAGATAGGAAAGCTCCGCTAGGCCTAAAGTTAATGAATAAGTGTATTTAGAACGAATATGTAATAGAACTTATGGCCTTACGTTGCTTTATACCTACAAATACTATTAGTCTAAAACCTGAACAAATTGTGAAGACAAACCCCAGAGGAAAAACCCAAAGTACTTATCCCGTAAGGCATTTCACAAACTAGCAATTGAATTTTTCAGCCCGACTCACCGGCAAGGATGAGCTGGGCTTTGTTTTCCTCGCGCAGCAGCTCGGCAGTGTGCCGTTAGCGCTCGCATTTGTCTGGAAGCCGTGGCTTCCGGAGGTGGGTTATGAAAAAGAGTAAGCGGATTTTCGGCCGCGCGTTTTGGAAACTGGCCGAAGCCAGCCCGACATTTATGCAGGATTGGAAGCTCCTAGAAGCTGCCGGCATTAAGATCCGTTTGCTCAACAAAAGTGACATTGCTTACTTCAGCCGGAAGAAGCGGGTCATTTACGTTGGCAAATGGAACAGCAATGTCTACAACGTCGTGAGCATTGGACACGAATACGTACACGCCTTGCTTCGTCCAACAACCGACGTCAAAGAAGGCGATGACAGAGAGACCTGGATTAACGAACGCTTAGAAGAAGAAACAGAAGCCATTGTGCATGAGCTTTTGATTCTGAAAGAGTTGATTGCCGCCGGCAAGTCAAAATACTTCGGCAAGCTATTCAGCAACGTTGGTCTTGGTTGGCTGACCATCTACGAAGGTGGAGCGGTCGCTTGCGATGCCGTTGAAGCTCGCCTCATGGCGATGGAGATGGATAGAGCTTCCGAACAGCTTTTGGAATCCGTCCGTAACGGCGGAAGAGAAGCAGTCAAAGCCGTGCTTTGCCAAACTACAACTTCCAACACAGGCGAACTTTATCCGGAGTATTACGGACTTTGGTTCGACGAAGAAATGGGCAAGATCGCTTGGCACAAGAAGCGAGCCCAATCGAAACAAGCAAAACAAATAACACAAGACACAGAAGCCAGTTGATCACCAACTGGCTTCTTGCTTTTTGACCCGACCAACCGGTTGGAGGTGCTGTCACATGAACAAACTGAGAAAACAATTCAGCGCCCAGTTTTGCAACCTGGTCGCTAAGTCAGACACGCTTGTTGCAGACATAGAAAAACTACGCAAGTGGGGATTCAAGATTCTCCCCGGCAAAGTTAACTGCACAGGCGACGCCGATATCGACAACAAAGTTATCAGAGTTGGACGCTGCAAACTAATTTGCCGCATCTACATTCTTGCCCACGAAATAGGCCATGTCCTCAATTCGCGCGACCTGAAAAAGGTGTCGGCGCACAGATCGTCAATCGAACAGTATGTGTTTGCTGAGATAAGAGACGAAGCTAAGGCCATCCGTTACGCCATGGACCGCCTGCGTGAAATCTACGCCGATAGACCGCGTGAAAAGCATCACTTCGATGCCTGGACAAGATCAGCTAAAGCGGGCAGATGGGCTCAACTGCTGAGAGACATTAGAGAGTCGCTAATCACAACCGGCAAAAGCGTGCCGTTTGAAGAATATTGGGCCGACTCCTACAAGAAAGAAAAGCGCGCCGCTCAACGGAAGCGCAAAAAGACCCTCGAACAAAAGAAGAAGAAGTAATCAAAAGGAGTCGCACAGCCGACTCCTTTTGCCTCATTGGGCTGACGCCATGGAGGAGAATATGTCTAAATACGATTTTCGCAAAGATTTCTCGCCCACGGCGACTCAGGTTGTTGAAAACGCCACCATCGAGTGCATGCGAATGATGCACTCTTATGTCGGCAAAGAACACCTGTTGCTTGGCTTGCTTATGGCAAGCGACGGAGAGGCGAGCAAACTTCTAACCAAACAAGCTATTTCACTCAACCGTGCACGCAATCAAGTTGACTTGATGCACGGACCGCGCGGCTACATGTCTTTGGAGCCGCACCTGAAAGCATCGGCCAAGCACGCACTTTATCTGGCATGGCTACACGCCATGTTAGCAGGAAGCGCCCTGGTGGAAACAGAACACGTTCTTTTAGCGCTTCTCAAGAAAGAAGGCAATAAAGACGCAATCGACATTCTCAAACTATTGCAAGTCGATATAGGTTTGCTCGAAGCAAACCTCATGAAATTACTGGAGTCAAAGCGCTCGGGCAACAACTTCGCACGAAGACTAAACCGGCCCGACGAGGAAAATGGTGAATCAAATGATTAAGGCCAAAGTTGTTAGCTTTGTGTCCGCATTGCTTCTGCTTGTTGGCGGGATGACTCCGGCATTTTCAGCCGTGGACAACACGCCCGCAACCACGCCAATTGTTCTGCCCGATGGTATGCAACCGGCTTTTGCCGTAATAGAACCGCCACTTCCAGGGCAGAAACGAAACCGCATGCGCGTGCTTTGTGTGACAAACAGGAAACAGCAAGACATAAAACCAAAATTCAATGCATTGGGAGAAATAATCCCCAATACGCTTATGAAGTTCTTGAACGACGCTTCGGAAACCGGACTGACCTATTGTGCGTGTGAAATTAGTTTTGGCGGCAAACCGGATATGAAGCTGTTGCAAACCCCAATGGACTGCAAGCTGTCCCCATACAGCTGGGCGAAGTGGCAACTGAAGTCACCGCGCATTGAGTCAATACTAAAAATATCCGAGTCGGAATTCTTTGATTACTTGCACCAGGCAAGCACCGACGGACAAATCTACGTCATCATGCCTGGTTCATTCACACGCTTTGACGAGGCTGTAAAACGCGGATCAGCAGGCGTTCTTGCTTTGAACTCCAAAGCTGTATTCGTCTTTAGCTGGCCGGCACAAGGGTCAATTCGTCCAGACAACTATGGATATGACGGCACACAAGCAGAACGGTCGATTCTCGTTTTTGAGCGACTGATGTCCAGACTTGCCAAAGAATTCGGTTCAAAGAATGTGCACGTAATTGCGCACTCGATGGGCAACCGGATCATCTCTTGGACATCTGCCGTAATCATGCTTAGAAATGGTTGCCTGGACAATGAAGGCGTCTGCACAATTCCCGAAAAGTTCGGTCGTTTGGAGATGGTGTCTGCTGATATCGATGCTTCGCTGTTTGTAGACAATTATGCAAACTCAGTGAAAGCGACATACACGGCAGCCGACATTTGGGTTTCGAAAAAGGATAAGGCTCTGTTCTTGTCCAAACTAGTGCACAAGAAGCCGCGCCTTGGTCAGCGGGTAAAGGAATTACCTGTAATACCAGGAATTCGCTTCATCGTCTTTACCAAAGCCGACATGGGCAAATTCGGACACTCGGTTCCATTTCCAATCATCGCTCGCGTGATCAAAAGCCAAGGAAAATGTCCAGGCTCCCCCTGGAAATTCGTCCGCATCCGCGACGGCGAAAGCCCAATTGATGAACTGGTCAAGCGCGATAAGGACGAATAGCCCTGTGCCGCCCTGTTTTGTAGGGGCGCATTGCATGCGCCCTTCTGTTTTTGATTTTCAAAGCAAGCTCACTTTGTCATTCTGAAGGAGCGTATGCGACTGAAGAATCTGCCGCAACTAGACATGTTCGTGTTATGTAAGCGAACCAAGTATAGACACGGCAGATTCTTCGCGGAGCCTGCCCTCGAGCGAAGCGAAGGGCTCAGAATGACAAAGCAACAAGTTATCCCTCCCCACAAAAACCAAAGAGGTAAATGCCGTATGGAATCCCCAGTAAGAGGCATTGCCATTTTCGGCGGTTCGTTTAACCCGTTGCAGAACATGCACAAGCGAATCGCCCTTCAAGTATTGAAGCAGTTCAAAGACATCGACAAAGTCCTACTTGTCACCTGTGCGCAACCGGTTCATAGAGACGATGTAATGCTCGCGGCAGAGTTGCGCCATGAGATGGTGGCTGCTGCTATAGCCGAGCACTATCCTCACCTGGAAGCCTGCCGCATCGAAATCGACAGACCAGGAGCATCCTTGTCTGCCGATACCGTAAAGCAAGTTCGCGACATATACGGCCCGGATGTTCGACTCTACTTCGTTATCGGTACCGATCACGTATTCGGTATCAGCGAGTGGGAAGGCGCCGAGACCATTTTCCAAGAATGCGAATTGTTGATTGCACCGCGTGGTGCTTACTGGACTGATCAAATCAACCAGTGGCGAAAAGTCTTGCCGGCATATGTCAAATTTTCCCCAATCAAACTAAACACCAAGAAAGTATTTTCTTCCGGCATGGTGCGTGATCGCGTC
>JAKFVJ010000160.1 GCA_021732245.1 Candidatus Obscuribacterales bacterium
GTTGAGGTAATCTAATGAAGAGCACAATTGTTGCTTTGGCAACGGGCGTAGTACTCCTGGGTAGCATGTTTGCTGCCGAGGCTAAGACTAAACCCAATCAAGAATTTGCAAAAAGCTATTGCCGAATTGCTCAGGCGAGTGAAGAAGCTAAAGTATCTAAAAAACCAAGACAAGCCGGTGGAAATTCAATGGCGGCATCCATCCATATACATGCCACCCCTGAAGTTGTCTGGCGAGCCATCCACGAAGAAAGAAGTCACGATCCGGACTTGGCTTACAGCAAAGTCCTGAGCCAGAACGGACCCGAAGTGACTCTTGAGCAAAAATTCGCCATCCTGCCTGTCATTGGAACAGCAGTTTGTGTGATGAGCAACAAGGAAGTGGAAAATCATCGAATTGAGTACAAGTTGCTCAAGTCCGACCATTTCAAAGCAATGGAAGGCAGCTGGGAAATTACCCCGCTCGATAGCAACCGTTGCAGCGAATTGACGCTAACTTCTTATGTTGATTTGGGCTTGAACGTGCCACGCATGTTTATGGACGACATCACCAGCAAGAAATTGCAGAGGCGTCTCAGCAACGTGAAGAAAGCTGCTGAAAAAGAGCAAAGCAAAGTTGCTGCCGAACACAGTGGACTGAAAGCTAGTCTATAAACTGCAGCTCAGCGGTCAGGGCAAATTGCTTTTCAAAAACGGGTTTTTTCTCTTCGAATGCCCAGGATTCCGGTGCCGTATCAGCGTTTTTCGCAGTGCTGACATTGATAAGCAAGTGCTGCGGTCCCTTATTCTTCTTTTCGCTGTCAAACGTCAACTTGATAGAACGGACTATCTGGCGATGACTGCGGTCGAGTGCCTCGGCTATGCGCAGTATTGCCGACATATCGGCGACTAGCTTACGCTCTTCCAGAGTCAGTGCCGCGAATTCACCATGGGACTCTTTTGGTTCGTTGCCGCGATGGTAACGAGCTATGCAGGCGATGAGGTCAATTTCTTCCTCGGAATGTCCCAAAAGACCGCCATTTTTAATAAGGTAGAACGAGTGTTTGTGATGTCCCTTGCGGGCGATGAAGGTGCCGATGTCGTGTAACATCGCAGCCGTCCACAGGATACCGCGGACACTTTCGTCGTATTGATGAAGTTTGCCATGGCTTTGATCGAAAATTGCCAACGCCAGCCTGGCTACTTGCGAAGTGTGCTCGCTGCTGCTGCCATATTTGGATAAAAGTTCGTGAACGCTGCTTGCTCGTGGATTGCGGTGCTGAGTGAGTCCGGACTCCAGCCAACCACCTCGCACGAAGCGGTCAACTACGACTCCTTCGCGCAATGCCGCATCGCAATACTCAAGACTGTTGGCGCCCAAGGATCGCATCGTCTCTAAAAGGACAATTGCTCCAGCTAGAATTGTGGCACCTCTATCGCTGCTGACACCTTTTATCTTGATGCCGGCAAGCTTTGCCTTTTCAATGTAGTCGACAATTTTTTCCAGGTTGCTTATTGTCAGTTTGGTGCCGTGTACTGGTTCTTTATCCGGCGAGCTAACCTTGCTGTGCATGGCTTTGTTGATTTTTACCAATGCTGAGATAGTGCCCGATGTGCCAATCAATTGATTGAAGCCGCCGCAAGCAGCAATTTGCACTGCACAAGGACGCAACATGCCGCGTACTTCATCGTGAAGTGCAGCAAGTGCTTCCGGTGTGTACTTGTCCTTTGGAAAATACTGCGCCGTCAAACGCGCAGCACCTAATTTGTAGGATTCGGAAAATATTGTGCGAGCTCTGTCGGCAACAATAATCTCCGTGCTGCCGCCGCCGATATCGACAATGGCAAACTGCCCTGTAAGCTTTGGCAAGCGCCAAAGAACGCCTAAATAGATGAGACGGGCTTCTTCTCGTCCGGAGATACGCTTCGCGTCAATATTTAGTTCTTGGCGAATTTTTCTAAGCAGCTCGGCTCCGTTGCGAGATTCGCGTACTGCCGATGTCGCCACGGCTGTTATTGTGCGCGCGCCTTTTTCGTGAGCGTGGTCACGCATGCGGCGTAAAATGCGGATAGCGTGTTTTTCTGATTCGGGATCAATGACGTGCTCGGTTAGTGAAGTGCGGAAGAATGGAACCGCTTCGCGCATGCGAGTAATGACTTCAAAATGGTTGTGCTCGTGCGATGCTCGGCAAACAATCATGTGAAAAGAGTTGGTGCCCATGTCGATGCAGGCCAACACCGGACCTTCTTTCAGTCTCAAATCGTCAGCGTCGTGCAATTCGTCTAACACAGGAAAATTTTTGGCATTCTCTTTGGTTGTGTCTCTGGTCATTTTGCCGCTTTGTCCTTCAGGGCTTTCAGCTTACCCAGATATTCATGAACACACATAACTAAGGTAGCATGGCTCCATGAAAGTGGAGCGACCGATAGAGGTTCGCCGGTGTAGGGGTGTACTTGCTCAGCAAGCACTCCGGAAGGCAGGGCGTGGCTTTTCACCCATTTAATGATGTCCAGGGCTTTGTCCAAATCGGCTTCCGACTTAGCCGTGGCTATCCGATATTGTGCCAGCCACATTGTGCAGATAAACCACGGATTGCCGGGGATTTTGTCTATGTCTTGGGATACCTGATAGTAAAAGTCGTTTTTGTAGCGGGCAATACCGCCAATGTCGGTTTTTACCCAAAGCTGATCTTCAATTGCCTTCATTGTGGAGACAACTTTAGGATGATCTGCCGGTAAGGCACCAAAAGCAAATAGTCCATAATTGGACGCATCAGGTGTCATGTCGAGTTCGTAGCCGTCGCCGGAGCGAGTCGCCATGCGAGCGAAACGATTTTCTTTTTCGTTCCACATGTATTTGATCATTGCTTCGCGTACTTCTTCGGAAGACTTTTTAAAGCGAGCACCTTCTTCGTCTTCACCAAATTCGTAAGCAAAGTTGGAAGCTGCTTCCAGCGCGCCAATTACTGAAGCGACAGTGAATAGGTGTACGCCATAGCGCTCTTCCCATAAATCGTAGGATGGATGCGGCAAATGAGTGTGGCTATCGCGATACTCGATGAGAAATTCAGCAGTGTTGATAATCAGCTTACGAAATAGTGGCTTTATTGCCTCGACTTCACGAAAGCGCCTGAAGTGTTTCCACAATGCCCAGACAACTAATGCCGTCTCGTCTTCTTGAATGGGAAGCTCTGGTACGCCATTGCGAAACCATGGTAACCAACTGGATGCCACAGTTTCATCAGGATTGTACTTGTGGAATAGATAGCCTTTTTCGCCAATGACAGATAAGCAAAAATCGAAGAAGCGTTGTGGTAATTGCCTGAAGCCGGCTAATCCTAGGGCATAGGCACATAAGGCTCCGTCGCGTGGCCACATATAGGAATAAGTGTCGCGCGCAAAAGTTATCGTATCTCCATCGTTGCCCGCAATAATAGCGCCACCGTCGTCAATATTGGTACGAAGAACTAAAAGACTTCGCTTGTAGAGATCGACTATATCTTCCGGTAGTCCGCCAAATTCGTGATTTTCTTTGTTGACCCAAACGCGCCAATAATTTCTTGTTCTTTTGATATAAAAGGCAGGATTTTGTCTGATTATGGAATCTAACTTTACAACTTTTTCGTAGCTGACACCAAAACAGACCCATTCGTATGCTTCGGCTTGGCCGTTTGGCTCAACAGTGAGATTGATGCCTACTGTTGAATCAACTGAACCCTGCGCGATAGGACTGCCGGAAAGTTGTCCGTCTTCAGCATCTTTCCAGGTGCCTTCCAAACAGTCAAATTCTTTTTTGCCGCAAGCAAATTGCTGCACGCCGGCCGTCTGTCCATTGAAGGTATTGATCAAGAACCAACGATCGCGTTTGTAATGAATTACCGATTGGCTCGCCGGATCGTAATAAGCCGTATCGCCGACATCATTTTCAGAAATATGAAAGTCGTGGTTGAAAAAGAGACGTACATCGCGCTTTTGTCCTCTGAGATCGCGTACTGTCACATGACGCAAGACAACCCAAAGGTGAAATTCGACAGTATCATGAAAAATAAGTTCAATGCCCAGACGTTCATGACGCATGCGCACGTCTGTCACTAATGTCTCGTCCAGGTATCTGAGGTCCTTAATCCAGTCAGGACCCATCCAGGCAAAATCACCGTCAACCCAGACACCAAATTTTGAAGCGTG
The DNA here is from genome assembly GCA_021732245.1 of Candidatus Obscuribacterales bacterium. GTDB lineage: Bacteria > Cyanobacteriota > Vampirovibrionia > Obscuribacterales > Obscuribacteraceae > SBAT01. The sequence continues at coordinate 4,164 of JAKFVJ010000160.1, forward strand.
ACCAAAAGTCTGATTTGTTTCGCCAACGTGCGGGTAATAAACATCCCGCATCGTATATGTCTCGTCAAAGTTGACGAGCACTGTGCCGTTGCCGACCGGTAAATTGCGTGGCATTTTGACTCCTTAACGCCACGAACATGTTAACCGATTGACATTTCCAAGACAGATTCTGCTGCCGTTTCACCAGTTAAAACACAGTCTGGAATGCCCGGCCCATGCAGGTAATTTCCAGCGAGTGCAAATCCGGTATACGTGCCGGATAGTTTTTGTATATCGCCAATGAGTTCTAAATGACCCAGGTGATACTGCGGCATTGAGCTTGGATAACGGGTTAATTTTGCCTGCTTGGGTTGAGCATTTATGTGCAAGTACTTTTGCAATTCATTTTTTGCGCTTTCAACAAGCCGCTCATCATTTTGAGCATAAACATCTTTGGCTAATGCACCTCCCATAAATGCACGAATGAGAACCGTATCGTCAGGTGCTCGTCCGGCATATTTTTGACTTACGAACGTGCAAGCAATGATGGAACTCTTTTCCTTTGCCGGAACGACAAAACCAAATCCATTGAAGTTGGGCACATCAGATTTGTTGTAGACAAGATTGAGCACAGCCGATGGCGCGTATTCAATTTGCGAAAGTAATTTAGACAAATTGGTGTCGAAAGAAGAAAGCATTTTACTTGCTTGGATGGCTGGTGTTGCGACAATCACGGCATCGCTATGAATAGTCTCGCCGTCTTTTATCGTAATTGAGTATCCTTGGTTGTCTTTAGCAATACTTGCAACTGCGGTATTAGTTCTAATCGAGTTAGCTGGTAATTTAGAAACAAGCGTGTCGACGAGCAATCCAAGTCCTTTATCCAGCGCAATGAATAAACTATAGCGAGCACCCGAAGCTTTTCTATCTGACTTCATCAGTCCGGAAATCACACTGCCAAATTGCTGCTCCAAATCCAAAAAGCGTGGCATGGTAGCTTTCAGACTCAACTTTTCTGGGTCGGCTGTATAAATGCCACCAATCATTGGTTGAGCAATTCGCTCAAGAGCTTCCGCGCCGAAGCGTCTGCGGACAAAATGCGCAAGAGACTCATCACCATTATTCTTTTTGGCAGGCAAAAATTTCTCTACTGCCATGCGCAGTTTGCCAAACGGCGAGAATAATGTTGAGGCAAAAAATGTGACAAAGTTGGTTGGCGCCAACATGATGAAGCCTTCGGGCAACGCATGTAATTTCCCGTCCCATGCAACATAAGTCCGGCGATTTTCCTTTTCCGTTTCAATTACGTGCTTTTCTATGCCTAGTCGCTTAATGAGATTCAGCGCCCAAGGCTTTTGTGTCAGAATGGAATCGGGACCTTCCTCTAGGATTAGTTCGCCTTGCCGTATTGAGGAAATGACCCCACCACATCTATTTCCTGCCTCTAAGACAGTGATTTTAAGATTTTGATTTGATTCAAGAAGCTTGTAAGCCGCGGCTAAGCCTGAGATGCCGCAACCGACAATGACGACGTGCTTGGTCTGGCTGAGCTTCCCCGAAACTTCCATGCTTTTGTGAGAACCTGTATCTGTGAACGAG
>JAKFVJ010000278.1 GCA_021732245.1 Candidatus Obscuribacterales bacterium
ATACTAAGATGGACGGCAGCGTTAAGAAACAAACTGCTAAGCCGGCTAAGAAACAGCAAGCTACTATCCAAGCGCAGATAGAAGCCCATCGCAAGCAAATGGAAGCTAGTCACAAGCAGATGGAAGCAAGTCGCAAAGCACTCGACGCACTTGGTGCGGTCGACGAAAAGCGCAAAGTGAATCACGAGATGCACCATTAGTTGCCATTTTTAGTGAGCGATAGCACGACATGAAACCTGAAAAAAGCAAGGAACGCCATGTATTCGCCGCACTTCTGCGAATGGGGCTTTACACGATGATCGTCCTTACGCCGCTAATGATTGTAGCGCTGCTTCATCCGAAAACAGACCACGGTTTTGTCTATACAGTCGGCAAAAATTTTGCACTGGTTGGCTTTACGATTGTAGCAATGCAGTTCGTGCTATCAGCACATTATCGATTCGCGCCAAAGCCGGTTGGTATACGGATGGCCAATCAAAAAGGGCGGGTTGAACGGGCAATCTCATACGTGAGGACGTCATTTTTTGCTGCGCGGCAGTTTGCCGACATCGACGACTTAAACAGGCAAGCGATTGCTTGATCGAGATTTCGCAGTCCGAGAATACAAGGCGCAGATGAAGCGCTTCTATCAGCTGAGACCAGCCACCGTCAATACGACACTGGCAGCCATCGATCACTTTTACAGTTTCCTGGGACTGGGCCAGGCAAAGATCAAGCGCGAGGATCTGCCCCAGCTAGCGCCCAGGGCGTTGGCAGTGGAGGAGCAAAAACAATTCATTCGGGTAATTGCATCTTGCAAGGCCAAACAGCAAGCTATCGGACTGCTGCTGCTCTATACGGGCATCAGAGTAGGTGAATGTGCCGCGCTCGATATGGATGATGTGAGCGTTAGGCAGAGGAAAGGGCAAATTGTAATTCGTGACGGCAAGAACAGCAACTATCGCACAGTGCCACTGAATGCGGTGGCACGTGAAGCACTAGAAAAATGGTTGGAGCTGCGCAAAGCGAAGTACAAGAAGAATGCCAGCGGAGCTGTATTTCTCAACCCCCAGGGCAAGCGAATTTCAACGGCAGGCATAGATCTGATGATACGGACCATTGGAAGGAAGGCGGGTTTGGATCTCTCTGCGCATGTCTTGCGACATACCTGTTTAACTAATCTTGTGCGTCAAAAAAACGATCTGGTTGTGGTGGCGGAATTAGCCGGCCATAAACGGCTGGAGACGACCAGAAGATATAGCCTTCCCGCAGCTCGCGATCGGGAGTTGGCCATGGAAGGCTTGCTGGGCGAAACATAAGCCCGGCAGGATCTTCCTGGGCGTCTCTGTACATTTCTGCATAGCTTGAACTGCTTGACATCCAACCCCTAGGGAGACGTGATTTAGAGCCCTGCCTGGCTTTCAGGGCTTGCGTTTAGGCCAGAAATGTTGTAAAATCTTACATATAAAACGGAATCTTGACAAATTAGCGTAAGTTTTTGTAGCATTGAGACATGAGAGGAATTTGCATGACAGTAGACAACAAGGAGCTTGGTCGCCGGTTGAAATCGGCACGAGAAGCGGTACGTATGACTCAAGAAGCAGTTGCTAACCATTTAAAAGTCAGCCGTCCTACTGTCTCTCAGGTAGAGGCGGGGGACCGTGCTGTGAGCAGCCTTGAATTAGATCAGCTTGCCTACTTGTATGGTCGAGATATTCGGGAATTCTTGTCCAGCGAGTTCGAGGAAAAGAAGGATGTCTTGGCCGCGCTTTATCGAGCCAATCCGGACATGATCGAAAACGAAGCAGTCCTAGACAATCTTCGTATGTGCGTGGCCATGGCGCGAGAACAGACTCACCTGGAGGCGATGCTCGAAATAGATGGCAGTTGTCCGGTTGCAGCCTACGCCGTTCCTGTGCCTACAAAGAAATGGGAAGCAATCAAGCAAGGCGAGCGCATAGCCGATGAAGAACGGCGAAGACTAGGCATCGAAGCTGCACCTATCGAGAATCTGACCGAAGTGCTGGAGAGCGAAGGTGTTAGAACTAGGCTAGCCGATCTCGCCCAAGATATCTCCGGCTTTACGATGAACGCTCCTGATCTTGGCCCGTTGATCGTTGTTAACCGGAATCACTTGCTTGAAAGAGCCAGGTATTCGCTAGCCCATGAGTACGCCCATGTCTTGATGGACAGGCACACAATTGGTACGGTAAGTCGCGAGAGTGAGCGTGGCGATCTAATAGAAGTGCGTGCTAATTCTTTTGCCGCCAACTTACTGATGCCAGAAAAGGGCGTCAGGCTGTTTCTGGCTAGCTTGGGCAAGGACAAAATGACGCGCACACGCGCTGAAATCTTCGACGAGGGCGGCACCGTCGCAGTGGAATTGCGCGGCACTGCCGGTCAAAAGGTCAAACTTTATGATGTCGTTCAAGTAGCGCATCACTTCGGAGTCAGCCGGATGGCTGCTCTGTACCGCTTATTCAATCTAAGAATCATCACCGAAGCAGAGTTGAATGATCTAAAAGCACAAGAGAAGAAGGATGGTCTTGCATTAACGAAGTTCTTGCGGCTTCATGTTCAAGAGCATCAAAAACCACAGCCTGACTCCAACCATCGCTTTATTGCGTTGGCTCTTGAAGCTTTCAGTCGTGACGAAATCAGCACCGGCAAGTTTCGAGAGCTGATGATCATGGCCACTTTGTCCGATGACGATATCGATGAACTGATTAAGCACGTACAGGTTGACTCTTAGGAGCAGGAGCGCGGAATTGAACGGTAACTCTATATCAGTGGCTGTAGACGCAACGGTTTGCATATCGCTCATTCAGAATGCGGAGCTGCAGATCTTGAGCGAGTTGCCAGGTTACTCGTTCTATGTTCCCGATGAAGTTGTGCGTGAAGTCCGCAGACCAGAGCAAGCAACGGAATTGGAGAACGCAATTAACAGTGGTGGCATCGAGCGTATATCGATCACCGATCCGGACGAGCTGCTGATTTTTGCAGAGTTGCGAGACAGCAGGCGCTTGGGTGCTGGTGAAAGCGCCTGCATCGCACTGGCTCAGTCACGCAATTGGCATATTGCCACCGATGAATTGCGCCGTTGCCGGCGGGAAATTGTGCGGCGCCTGGGCGAGCAGCGGCTGCTCACAGCCGAGGCACTGCGTCAATTGGCGCGGGCACACGACATTTTGAAACAGTCCTAACGGAGGTAACAGGCTATGGCCAAGAGAACTACGTTTCACGTAACTAAGCGCAAAGATGATGATGGCTGGCGGGTCATCAAAGAAAACGCATCTCGCGCTTCAAGCGTGAAGGATACAAAGACTGAGGCGGTGGCTGACGCACGAGCCAGAGCCAAAGCTGAGCCACTCGGACAAGTGAAAATTCACAAGGAAGACGGCAAGATTCAGACAGAGTACACCTATGGTAAAGACCCGTTTCCACCGGCAGGATAAGCCGGAAAGGACTAAGCATGAATAGCAAACTTTTTCAAAAAGGATTCAGTGTGATAGCGCTTGCTGCAATAGCCGCAACGCCCGTAACAGCACAGGATGCTCAAAAAACAGCATCGCCGGAGCTGAAGCAAACTCTTAAGGACATTCAAAAACTTAAGGGTGAGGAAGTTATGGCGCTGGCATCGTGGCTGAAAGCCGAGGGGCGAGCCAAGCTCAAACAGCAAGGCGCGACTGATAGCGATATAGGCGCGGCCCGATTCGATATCGATAGATTCGGTGAAGCTCCGCTGGGGAAATGAGGCTCCTGTGACAGACGAAGAAGTAATCAACCGGGGAGTTGTCGAGTTCGAGGCGGAGCGGCCGATGATCGAGTCGCTTCTGTTTGTAGCTGGGCAGCTCCAGGTTGATCACAAAATTTTGGCGAAATCATGGGTAGCAGATAAGTTGCTGGTGCCGACCGATGTTATTGACAAAATCCGGCGTGACGAAGAGAGCGCCTATAAAGAAGTCAGGGCTTTCTTAGGTGAATCAACCCAGCTTATGCAGCAGATATTGAACCTGTATGATCTGCTGGGGGAGCTGCTGGGCAAGACAAAAAATTCACTCGACGTTCATCAAATGGCTGCCTTGCTTCACTGCTTCCAGGCTTGCCGATACCACATGATCATGGGCAATTTAGCCTGTTTACGGGCTCACCCCATCGATCAATCAAGTTACCGACGCAAAGCCATTGAGTTTTGTGCGTTCGCGATCAAGATGATGCGGAGTCCTGAGCACGCACAAATTTGGATGAATGCAATCAGCAACCGGGCCTATGACAAATACGAGGCGGCGTTTGAGATTTGTGCCACCATTGCCGAGTCAACCGAGATCATGGGGCCGCGGCTGAAGAAAGCCTATAGCACCCTGTCGCAACAGGTTCACGCTTCGCCTTTTGCTGTTGCTACACAAATAAGAATAAAGGACCGAGTGCATAATCTCGATTACTTCCAGCATCAAACTGAAGAGAAGAAGACATTTCTCGCTATGTCCTTTCTATCCGGGCTTGAGCATGATTATTTGATCGTGAAAGCCCTGGGAGCAATCATCCAGGAGAAGACCGAGACATTCGATCAGTCAACCTGGATGAAGGCGCTGAGCCAATTTGAAGCATCTCAAAAGAAAGTGAAGGAAGCTTGGGCTCCTACTCTTGATCCCACCGGCGACTTGCGCAAAGGCAAGCGTCCGCCGAGGAAGAACAAGAAACAACGTCTCTCGAATGCTCGCCACTAAGCGTGCCAATGTACTAAGTCCGGGCAGGAGAATCTTGTTTTCTAGAAGACGAGTGGTGGCAAGGTCGAACAAAACACTCGGACGTTCAGCGGTGAGCCACGCTCTTTCGTAAAGCCAGCGGGTAAGGCGCCAGTGCTGTGGCTGTTGTTCAAAGTCCGTATATCCGAGCATTGCCTTGATTTCGCCGGCGTGTTCTCGGTGAGTTGGTTCGCGGTCCATGTAAGCACTGATGGAACAGGCATCCAAACCCAGTTGTGCAGCAAGGTAAGCAGTTACTCCCCCTGGGACATCAATTGGATTTGCCAGAAAAGTGCCGAGAAACCGAACAGTGCAAAGCTGCAGTGCAAAACCAATCTTATTGTGTTCTCCGCGGCGTTGCTGAATCAGCTGGTGATCGCTCTCATCCAAGTGAAAATATTTTGTGAGCTGCGCTGCCGTCGGCTCATTAGAGTATCGCCCGAAATTCTTTTCTTGTGTTTCTGTGAGGAAGTCGACTGGCATATCGCATTCTCGCAAACGCAGGTTTTTGAGAGGCAAGCCGTTTACACATGTGACTGGGCTATTTTGGCGGCTTATAAATTCTCGTAAACCATTCTTGAAATATTTGCTCTAATATCGCACAATAGAGACGAGTTTCGAGAATTTATGAAAATAAAAAAATGCTGATTGGTTATGCCCGAGTTTCAACAGACGAGCAAAGTCTCCAACTACAGATCGATGCCTTGAAAAAGGTAAAGTGCAAGCGGATATTTACAGATAAGGCAAGTGGGTCGCGCAAGGTTCGTCCTGGATTGGACGAAGCGATTTCACGCCTGCGTGAAGGCGACACGCTCGTTGTTTGGAAACTTGATCGATTGGGACGAACGGTCAAGGGACTGGTTGATCTGGTGGAAGAACTTGATGATGAAAAGATCAATTTCCGAAGCCTCACCGATAACATTGATACCACAACTACTGCCGGTCGATTTTTCTTTCATGTGATGGCAAGCTTAGCTCAAATGGAGAGAGAACTTACTCTTGAGCGTACTAAGGC
>JAKFVJ010000219.1 GCA_021732245.1 Candidatus Obscuribacterales bacterium
ACTCAATGGGCAGATGCTGCTTCCAAGGCTGCAGAATCTTGTAAAGATTGGCACGCATAATGTTATTCATTTTCGAATCCAGTATGCGCAACTCTTTGGTCGCTGTTACTTCACCAAGCTTGATACAGAAAACATCAGTGACGTTTTGCCATTGCTTTTCCCACGCGGACTCATTTTCTTTTGCGATTGACACAAGCATCCTGCCTGGGCCTTCCGCAAACAAAGCCAAATCCATACGACTCAATTCTTGTCCTTTGCTGGAACCAGAGAATGCAGCTTCTTGAATGGCGTATCCGGATACTGTCGCACCACAATTGCCACCAATTATTGATTCGGCTAAAGCCACAGCTAAGCCACCGTCGGATATATCGTGGCAACTGCGTATCATCGACTGCATAATCATCTTATGAAGTACGCGATACATACCGGCAGCGGTCTCAGGTCTAAACTCAGCCTTGATACTCGAGTGAATTCCCTGCAGTTGTACATAGAGGCTGCCAGGGATGCCCAATCCGCCACAGCCTAAAAGATAAATCGTATCGCCTGCTTCTTTGAAATGCATTGTCACGGCTTTCTCGGCATCAGGCATAATAGCCATTGCCGAAACAAGCAAAGTCGGCGGTATTGATAGCCGTATAACGCCATCATCAAAGTCGTTTTTCATGCTGTCTTTGCCGGAGATAAGCGGTGCCCGATAGGCAATGGCCGCCTCGTAAAGTCCAACACAGGTATCAACAAGCTGCGCGAGTTTGGCTTTGCCTTCTTTGTTCTTGTCCGAAACAACAGGATCGGGCCAACAGAAATTATCAAGAATATAAATCTGTTCCGGATCTGCACCGACGGCAATAGCATTACGAACCGCTTCGTCGACCGCCGATACGGCCATCAAGTGCGCATCCACTTCGCTTAATTGCGGGCAAAGTCCATTGGAGATAACAAGTCCCAAATTGTCGCCATACACCGGTTTTATAACTGCGCCATCACAAGGTGCTTGCTGTTGAGGCCCCATCAAAGGCTTAACAACACTACCGCCTTGCACTTCGTGATCGTATTGCCTGATTATTTCTTCTCTACTGCTGATATTCGGATGTGCCAATAAATTCTGTAGTACGAGGGCTAAATCTGTCGGTTCTGCGCCTAAGGACTCGCTGATTTTTGTAGTTGTTTTCTCGGCTACCAATTCTAGTTTTGGGCAGCCGTCGTGAAGAAATTCGAGATTCAGACAAGCTACCGGCTTGCCTTTTCTTCTAATTACAAAATAGCCGTTTTTATCGAACGTGCCGATGTTCGTCACTTCTACATGATGCTTATCAGCCAACTTTCTCAACGCATCAAAATCACGAGTTGAAATTGTCATTCTTTCTTGCGATTCCGAAACAACTATTTCCCAATCAGCAAGTCCTGGATATTTGAGTGGAACATTATCCAGATCAATTGTCGCGCCACCGGTAATACGGGCCATTTCACCTACTGATGAAGAAAGTCCGCCAGCGCCGTTGTCTGTAATACCGGTTATAAGTCCGGCATCACGCGCGTCTAAAACGAAGTCCAACAGTCGCTTTTGAGTAAACGGGTCTCCTATCTGTACCGCTGACATTGGTGAATCTTCGTGAAGGGCTTCTGATGAGAAGGTCGCGCCATGAATGCCGTCTTTGCCGACTCTACCACCAGCCACAACAATTACATCGCCTACTTGTGTATGTTTTTCATACGCGACTTTGCCGGCTACGTTCAACGGCATAATGCCTACCGTACCGCAAAAAACCAGAGGCTTGGCTCTGTATCCTGGATGGAAGTAGACTGCGCCATTTACTGTTGGGATGCCACTCTTGTTGCCGCCATCTTCAACGCCTTTCCGAACGCCTTTGATGATTGTTTCCGCCGGCAACATGGTTGGTCTGTCGGCTAATTCTTTTGATGGATACGCAAAACAAAAGATATCAGTATTGGCAATCGGTTTAGCACCAAGTCCTGTTCCAAGAATATCTCTGTTAACACCGAGAATTCCTGTGAGCGCTCCACCATAAGGCTCAAGCGCAGAAGGTGAGTTGTGTGTTTCAACCTTGAAACAAACGGCTGTCTTTTCATTAAAGCGAACCACGCCGGCATTGTCTTCGAAAACAGACAATAGACGTTCGCCAATGGATGGGTGATCTTCGGCCAGCTTTTTGGTCGCGGCTTGTATATAAGTCTTGTACAAGCTCCTAATTTGTATGGGTTCTTTATCCGCTAACTTGTAGGTGATGTTGGCGCCAAAAATCTTGTGCTTGCAATGTTCCGACCAGGTCTGAGCAATTACTTCCAATTCAACATCGGTCGGCCACTCAGGCATTCCAAGGGCTTTTCTTTCTTTGCGCACTGCAGCATTTTGAAAATGTCCGGCAATTGCTTTCATCTCATCTAAACTGAGAGCTAGAATGCCGTCTTTACTGATACGCATAAGCTCCGCGTCGCTTACATCAAGCGAAACAACTTGAACTTGTTTGGGCTCCGGCAAATTTACTTTTGGGAAATCGAGGAAATTTGTATCTTTGCCATTTACGTCATGCACTACAAACTTGTCGGTAAGTGGGTGGAAAAACTTATAGCGGCAAAAATTTGCATCAACCTTGCCTGCATCTTTAGCGAAGAGGAATCCTTGACCCGACGCAACTTGAATATCTTCGACGCTCTTTAACTTCAATGCTTCTTCTACTGTTTTGCCTAAGTTGTCCGTGACGCCCGGCAAAAACTGTCTTTCAGCAAAATAGACAAAACCCGCACCACGCCAGGTATCCAACCATTTGCTTTTGTCCTGCACATTGTCCGTCCAAACGTCTTCAATCAGTTCCTCAGCCAACACTTCCTTTAGATTTTCCAACAAACCGGCATCTTTGCCGTCAAAACCCGATATCCAATAGAGAGGGAAGTTGTGTGTCGTGCCGACAAATCCACCCTTGGGTATAACAGCCACACAAACCACAGCGTCTGTATTTCTTGTTTTGCCGTTTAGTTTTTCCTGCAAAGAAGTTTCCATTACTGTTTTATCAACTCCTCATTGGGCAAAAGACGAATGCCATTCTTGGCAATAGACTGCAATACTTTCGGGTAAAGCTTATGTTCCACAGCCAACCCACGTGCTTTGAATGACTCCAACGTGTCGCTTTCCAGGCGGGAGAAAGTCTCTTGAGCGAGGATGGGGCCGTGATCGACCTTCTCATCAGCCAAGTGAACCGTTATGCCCGACACAAGCACGCCATATTTAAAAGCATCTTCGTAAGCATTTGCCCCTGGAAATGCAGGCAACAACGACGGGTGAATATTTATCACCTTGAAATAGCCTTCCTTGTGTTTAAATTGCTGAAGGAAATTGCTTGTGAGTATTCGCATGTAGCCGGCCAGCACAACCAAATCGATGTCATAGTTAGCTAATTCAGCAAGCACTCTTTTTTCATGCTCTTCCCGCGACAAACCTTTGTTGTCGACAGCAATTGCATGAACGCCATACTTGCGAGCTGTGACTAAAGCCAATGCCTCCGGATTGTTGGACAAGACTATTTCAACTTTCGCATCCAATTCGCCATCCTTTATCGCGCGCAAAATTGACTCCATATTGGAGCCGCGTCCCGACACAAGTATTGCTAAACGGATGGACAAGCTGATGTCCTCCTGGCGATATCGCGGCGATAAGCCATACCGTTAAACTTTATAGACGGAATCGCATTGTAAGCAGCGGCAATTGCCTCCGACATAGCGGGAGCCACACCAACAACGTTTAAAACACGTCCACCGTTTGTTACCAACTTACCATCGGCTAATTTCGTGCCTGCATGAAACACAACAGCATCTTCAATATCTGAGGATATTTCAATGCGCTGCCCCTTGGAAGAGCCTTCCGGGTAGTTGTCTGCAACCAGACAAACACAACAACTAGAGTTATTGGACCACTCTAGTTTTACCTTATCCAAACTCTTGTCTGTGCAAGCCCAGAGAGCCTCTAATAGGTCCGATTTCAACAACGGCAATATCGTCTGTGTTTCCGGATCTCCGAATCTTGTATTGAATTCCAAAACATGTGGTTTGTCACTGATCAAAAGACCAATGAAAAGCACTCCTTTGAAAACCAGTTTGCCTTCTTTCAGAGCTTTGCGAATTGGGTTTAACACCTGCTCTTCAATAGCCTTTTCGTGGCGCTTGTACAGTTCAACCGGAGCATAAGCACCCATACCACCAGTATTTGGTCCCCGGTCGTTTTCAAAACGACGCTTGTGGTCCTGGCTGGCAAGCATCGGCACTAGATTTGTGCCATCACACAATGCTAAAAGCGACAGCTCGTCACCGGATAACTTTTCTTCAATTACTACTTTGTTGCCTGCATCGCCAAACGCTCTTTGCTTGAATATCTTTTCGGCTGCTTCTTGAGCTTCCTTCTCATCAGCACAAACAAAAACGCCTTTGCCGGCCGCCAAACCGTCAACCTTTATGACTCTCGCCCAATGGTTTTTGATTACCGCTTCAGTCTTAGTAAGTGAATCGACAACCTCAAACTTTGCACTCGGGATGCCGACATTTTCCATGAATTCCTTGGCGTAAGCTTTGCTCCATTCAAGGCAAGCTCCTTGCCTGTCAGGGCCAAAAACACGAATATCATCTGCTTCAAGAACATCAACAATGCCTTGAGATAGGGGTAATTCCGGTCCCACCACAACTAGATCAATAGGCTCATCCTTGCAGAACTTATTGACCAAATTGAAATCAAGGATGTCGATATCGAGGTTTTTTACTTTGTCAAGACTTGCCGTGCCGCCGTTGCCTGGTGCGCAATAGATCTCTTTGCACATTGGACTTTGTGCAAGTTTCCAACAGAGGGCATTTTCACGCCCTCCGTTGCCCAGGACTAGTATTTTCACCGGTTTCTTCATGAATTCACCATATCCACAAATTCATCGAGTGTTGGCTGGTTGGCAAAAATTTCCTCGCCTACCAGCTGATTGACGATGACACCGTAAAGTTGATCGATCATTGCCTTGGCTTGGCTAGGCAATGGCTTGGGTTCTTCCTTCAAATCATTGCGGCAAATTTCTTTCCAGTCGGTGCGCCCCTTCTGTTTGGCTATGGTCTGCGCTTCTTTAATTGCTTTTTCCCAACTTGATCCACGATAAACCTGACGGATCATCTCTTTAGACAAATGGACGCCCTTGTAGATAAGGCGCAACTCGTCCGGACCAATGCTGTCCACAAGCAATAAACCATTTTTGTCGACAGCAAATTCAAATTTGCCATCCCAGAGTTCGATGCCTCTTTCAGCAAACAAGACATAGAGTCCAATTGCCAGATCACGAGCCAGTTCAACCAACTCTTCAAAGCGCTCGGGACTCAGTCCTGAAATAAGCAAAGCCTCTTGTGCCGTCAGTAATCTGTCTTTGTCTTCCAGCTTTGTGAAAAACTCAACGACAGGCTTATCAAACCAGCTATTTTCCGCAGGTACTCCTTCAAGACCAAGAATTTTTGCGTATGAAGGATCTTTTTCCAGGCGTCCTTTAAGCGAACTTCCCGCCGGCATGCCAAAGCGGAAAATTACTTCCAAAGGAACCAGGCGCGGCTTGGCTGGTTCGGATTCAGCTAAAGGCTCATAGTGATATACGTTTTGATTAGCAAGCACAACCGGCTTTGGCCTTATGACGGAAGCTTCCACGACGGACAAATATGGCAATT
>JAKFVJ010000360.1 GCA_021732245.1 Candidatus Obscuribacterales bacterium
TTCATCTATGGTGACGAGGATAGCATTGGTCGAAAAACAGTGCAACCATGGATTATGCGAACAATAAATATTCTCAAGAATACCTTCCTGCTAAATGAAGTTTTTACCTCTTACGCTCATTGATCGTAGTGTGTTTTGTGTACCTGATTCTAGACGAGAGAGATTCCTCAAATCTCAAAAACTAGCACAAGAAGAATTTTTACGTACTTCGGGAACCAGTCTAATGACGAGGTTCCCGAAGTAACTATTTCACCTACCTTAGACATCGAGGATGGGCATTATAGATTGGACGTTTCAATCGCCCAATTTGGGATCTTATAAACGGAATAGAGGGATATGCCTGAAGTCATTCCACAACTTTCCTAGCATGCCACCACCCTTTACCTGTTCACCAATGGCAATCCTGAAGATATTTACGCCAGTCTTTGCCTCGCCTGACCAGCCGTATCCTATTCGGATGATTGGATTTCTGTTCAAAATACCGCCAGTCGTAGCACCACCTCGCTTGAATAATTCGCTCGTCCATACACCAAACTGCGGATGTCCGATTTGTGCTCCGTATTTGATATATCTTAGCGAACCAAGAAGTAAGCTTGCTGCGCCCCCTAGCCTAGCTCCAGATTGATAGGCTAGCGAGTTGAACGCAACATTGGAGTTCGCGCCAGTTATATCTCGAGCCAGGCTGCTAACACCGCTCGAAGCCGCATCCCCAAATCCAGCCGTAAAATCCAGTACTCCAGACGCCTTGCTTCCATAAATCACATCACCGATAAAATCAACCGCCTCGTCTAGGTATGTCGGTGGTAGTGCTGCCGGAGCTGCATAGGCTGGTGGGATGAAGACCCGAGAAGCTGCATTAGCCGCAGCTGCCATTTGATTGAACAAATTGGCCATTGCAACTTGGTTCATCTGTTTCTGAACATTCATCGCTGCAGCAGATGGTCCTTTACTTCCAAATCCAAAGTCAAAACCGAAATTGAACAGTTTCTTTAAAGCGATACCGATTCCTATCCCAATAGCCATCGATATTGGATCAGACCCGCTTCCACCATCAGTGGGCACTCCATCACGCCACAGTCCGAGTGGATCAATGAAATTAGTGGGATCATTTCCGGCATATTCATACAGATTCAACCCACCTTCATACCCAATCGGATCAGGCTGTAGGAATCTTCCAAGCTTCGGTGAGTAGTGACGTGCTTTGTAGAAGTACAAGCCAGTCTCTACCTCAAAGAATTGCCCTGTGTAGCCAATGCGCATGTCAGTCAACGAGCCAGAGACAAGTTGTCCATACGGCGCATAGACATTAACGCGCGTCGGCATTCCTGTTGAATCCGTGGTTAGAATTGTCGAGCCGGCCTCATCTCCATGCAGATAGGTCACGGTGCTGGTCCCGGCATCAACAACAAAGAGACATTCATCGAGCGATACGCCATACACATAGCGGCGGAGCAAATTGCCGGTTGTGTTGTCGTATTCTTCTATCCGCTGCATTCCGGAACAAAGATAGCGTGTTGCGCTGGTGCTTGTAGTCTTCAGTGCGAGCCTGCCGAAAGGGTCGTACTTGTAAGCGACAGTTCCGCTCGGCGTTGTTACCGACACCAGTCTGCTTTCAAGATCGTAAGCATAGGTATTGGTGCCATCGCTAACCAAGCAGCCATTGTCGTCATAGCTGTAATTTGTGCTATCAACTGACGGATACTGATTTAAGTTATTAGCAGTGCCATAAGTAATGGTGGTTGCAAGACTTGGCTGCCACAAGAAATTGCTATCGCTTGCTCTCTTGCTTTGGCTTTGCCCGGCATCATTTCTTGAATAGCCAAAATCAATTCTTGCCGGTGTGCCAAGTGTTGTATTTGGTTTCAAGCCACCAATAGTCATGCCGACAAGATTGTCCACTTTGTCATAGCTGTAGCCTTGACCAGTACCATTGCCGTTTGTCTGAGACATTCTTCTAGAAGCGGTGTCATACGCAAAAGCAACACTTGCGTTGAAGCCGGATACAGAAGTCAATCTATCCAGTTGGTCAAACACGTGCGTTACGTTATTACCACTACCTGGATAAGCAAGTTGGGTGACGTTGCCGTTTTTGTCCATGGTGGCAGTTACAGTCTTGCCATCAGGATATCCTTCTTGATACATACGCCCTGCAGCGTCATATGCAAGAGAGAATGTGCCGGTGGATGGATCACTAGTGACAGTCGGTGTTGACACCGTCAGAGTCCTTCCAGCTAGGTCATAGGTGTAACTAACAACAGCACCTGAGCTTGGCGTTTTAGTGACCAGCCTGTTAAGGCGGTCATACGCAAAGCCGTAAGTAATTTCAGCTCTAGTTGTTGCCGAAAGAACATTATCGAGATTGTCATAGGTAACAGATTCAAGCGTTGAATCAGGATATGCAGTCTCGATAGGTCTGTCAAAACCGTCGTAGGTGTATTGAGTTGTGTTGTTGTTGGCGTCTTTGATGGACTGGACTTTGCCGTTGGTTGTGTACGTCAGCGTCTGCTGCACTTCACCATCGACAGAGCTTGTAAGCGGTCTGCTTATCGCATCGAAAGTAGATGTTGCAGTATGCCCCAGAGCGTCAGTGACTTTAGACACGCGGCGCATATTGTCATATTCATAGCGGGTTGGAATAGCCTGGCTGCCTTCGCTGACATTTGCAGGCCCAACAACAGTTGCCACCTTGTCATCGATGGTTAAAGTTGTGGTTGTTACCTGAGTGTTGGAGTCGGTTGATGCCAGGCTGCGCGTTTGAATGACATTGCCGTTGGCGTCGTAAGTAAAATACGCTGCTTGGTTTTGTGGCGATGGTCCTGTCACTTGTGTTGGTTGCCTGTTGGCATTGTAGGAGGTTGTTGTGACATTGCCTTTGGGATCAGTTGCTGTCAGCATATTGCCTACAGAGTCATAGGTAAATTGACTCTGAATATTCAGACCGCTTGGATCAATGCTCGTGGAAAGCAAGTCGTGCGTTACTGAGTCATAGCTGTTGCTGGTGACAATGCCTGTCGGGTCAGTTGTAGTGAACACCTGTCCGAAAGTATTGTAGGTGTAGCTGGTTGTCGGCTGAGTGCCGCCAATAGTTGCTGCTGGTTGCACAACCTGCGTTACTTTGCCTGCGCCGTTTTGTCCAACTCCTGCATATGACTTAGACGTCACCCGGCTTTGCGGATCTGTCACGGTGGCAACTTGGCTTGTCCAGGTTGAGTCATAGGTCATTGTGGTGGTGCGGCTGCTTAATCCGGAGCTTGGCTTGGGATTTTGCGTTATCGTCAACACATTGCCGTTGGCATCGTAAGTGCTAGAGACGGAATTACCTTCCGGTTGCGTAACTAACACAGGACGTTCCAGTCCGTCGTATTGCGTCGTCATAGATTGTCCAAGTGCGTTGGTTGCTTTGACGATATTGCCTTTGGCGTTGAAGAATATCCAGCGGCTTGTGTTATTCGGCGCTGTTTCCTGACTGCGGCTGCCTGCTAGGTAAAAGTTCCAGATGTTGTTGTAGGCATCTTTCTGTTGTTTTACTCTGTGTAGGCTGTCGTAGATATTTTCTACAACAGGCGAAGATGGATTTGCTGGTCGAAAGACTTTGGTCAATCTTCCCCGCTGGTCGTATTGATAGGTTGTCTGGTTATTCAGCGGATCTTTTACGACAGTCAAATTGCCTGTGCTGTAGTCAATGGTGAAGACAACCGAGTGGTTGTTGCCATCGTTAACAGAAGCCAATTGTCCATATCCGTCATAGACAAAGTTGATTTGCCGGAAGCCATTGCTTACCTGTGTCAACCACCCACCAGTGCTGTACGTGAAAGCAATAGCATTAGCAGACGGCAGGAATGGGTATTCAATTTTATTGATCGTGCCGTTGGTGTTGAAAGTGAATTTCACCTTCTCTGCCGTCGTCAAAATATATTGACCGGAGGTCAACACAAGCTGAGCAGCGCGATTCATTCCAGCTGGTGGCAAGTAGCTGCCATCGGGCAACAGCGTGAATAGTGCTGTACCGCCACCCAACTTCAGACGCACAACATTGTTTATCAACTGCTTGTTCAGGAAGCACTGGACAATACAACTAATAACGACGTTGTTGATGGGCAAAGTATTGTCGCTTAAGGCAATGTCTCTCGTTACGTATAGCGCTACGATTGCAGCAGCAGCTCCGCTTACTTGCTCGTCTCCTAACGCAATAAAGCCTTCGGAGTTAGCCTTCGCGTTCATTTGCCAGTTGTGAGACCAACCAAATCCCATTCCCTGGAAGGTTAAACGCAATGCGGTATTGTAGCTGCGCGTGAATGACAGCGAATATGGCTCGCCTTGATTGCCAACTGTCAAGTCAGTGCTTGAGTATTCGTATCTTCCATTGTGCATGTTGACACGTGCACTCTGATTGGCGCCGACTGCGGGCATGCCGAAGCCGTTGCTTTGGCGAGCGTTGTCGCTTGCAGCAGAGTTAGTAGTCGGTTGATCTTGGTAGCCACCGGAGACAACTCCTTTAGAGCCAAACCAAGTTTGTCCGACAATTGTGCTGCTGCCGCTGCTTGAGCCACTTCCACCAATTCCCATGTACGCGTAGAAGTTGCTGAAGCTTCCCATTGTGATGGAAAATGTCTCCGGCATTGCTACTCGCCAACTTGGGTTGGCATTAATCAACGTATTTTCAATTGTCGTAAGCACAGCAGAGGTGTAGCCTGCCGACGACATGATTGATTTGACGTTGGTCCCTGTTGTCCAGTTGCTTGATTTGGCATCATATATTTTCGTGCCAGCCAAATTGACTGTCTTAATGGCTTGAATTGGATCTGCTGATGTAACACCAGTTACCTGTTGTTGCGCAGCGCTTTCCAACATTTGGAACATCAATGACGCAGCCACTCCTAATGACGCTGTATCAGCAGAAGTTGCAAGCTTCGATGGGCTCCAAGCACCAAGGAAAGAGTTGACGGTCTTGATTGTGCCTGAGCCATATGCCTGGTGGCAGACGGTACCGACAAAGTGATGCATTACCGTTGTGCAATTGGACATGCGAGAAAGCATCTCCACGCCCTTACTGCCTTGTCCGATGAAGTTGTCCCAAACAAGCAAAAGTGATCGTCCCAACAAGCCCTCAGCACCTGATGCTAGTCCATCAGCAATTGCTTGGTTTTGTCCTTCCTGATGCACAGCTGCCATTTGTTTTGATGACACACCCCAGGCTGTACCGATTGTTGTTTGACCGCCGGCACTGATAGAGGCTGTTTGTACAGCATCAGCGAAGTTGGTTGGATACGGGTGATCAATTGTCACGACCATATTGCTGGACGTGCCAAGTGTCTGCGCTGATGAGGCATTGCCTACTTGCGTGCCATCCAAATAAAGACGAGCAATCAAAGAGCCGTCAAACCACAATGTCAAACGCTTGCTGTAAATATCATCAGTAAAGAAAGTCGAACTGATGTTGTACAGCTGCGTTGATGTATTGAAGTCATATTGAATCTTAATTGTTGCCTTGACGCTATCCGGCAGCGCACTAGCATTGGTTGTCGTTTGTGTGTTGTCGTGATACGGCAACGCAGTCTGTCTGACAGTGCCACTAACAGGGACAATTGAATGACCACCAAGAATTTGGTCCACACTTGCAGCAGGCAGGTTGGTCTTTATCCAATTGATCAAGTTCATGCTGTAGGTCTGCAGATTGCTTTGGATATTGG
>JAKFVJ010000511.1 GCA_021732245.1 Candidatus Obscuribacterales bacterium
ATCCATTCCACTCGTTGCTTCTTACTTGCGCTACAATGCAAACATAACGTTTACAAGCGTCTCTTAGAAGACGGATTGAATTGAAAAAACATTAGTTTAAGATCGGCGAACGATTTTACACGGGCACCGGTTTGTGGGTTTGTACAGACGTAAGCGATACGGAAATCAGAGCCAAGCTGGTATCAACACACCTAAAGAAAGCTGGGGCGATTCTAAGCGCTTTCGGAGAAGTAAGCTTCAATAATCGGCATTGGCCATCATGCCGCCAAGAAAACGAACACAAGCAAAATGACGGAACGACAAAACGAACACCCTGCTTTCGCTGCTATAACGACGACCGATCCATACCCTTCACAATTCTCGGACTAGGAGTCGAATACATAACTGACACACCTATACGCCGAGGCACCGTAACGGTTGTCTGTCTCCGATGCCAACGCCCTGAAGACGTCAGTAGTCTACGATTTGGTAAATATAAATGGATATGTCTATGTGGAGCCAACATTTGGCAGGATGATCCGAAAACCGATTACAGGTGCATCAGTTGCGGTCGCAAGCGCGCTTTTTGGACGCCGGTTGAACATACATAGATCCACAATTTGGATGTTCAAGAGCGGAGCTATTGGTCATGAAATTACCTCGAACTGACCATCTCACCAGGTATTCGCTTATACGTTGCTTCTAGCCGCTCGGCAATCTCATCAATGTTAGTGCCATCCCACCGCACCACTTGCGGATGCCGGAAATCCTTATTGTCCGCCTTGACTGGCATTATGCCCAAACCACGCGGGCGATATTCCAACCATTTGAGCATATACTCGGGATAATCGTCATAAAGGAATTTTCCATAGACCAACCCCTTATTACGCGTAATGTGAACATCAACATCTGAACCAAGATGTTTATGACACCACTCAACCTTTTCTTTCCAGGCTAACGGTTTCGTTTTTGGTCCTTGCGTCAGAACATGAATTTGAAAGCCAATCTGCCTAGCCAACTCTAAAATCTGAAAGCCCATTTCAATTGGCTCCAGATTCAACCACCAATCTGGTTGTCTCATAATTGCATCGAGCCGAGCCTTTAAGTGCGGCTCATCATCAGCTTGTCTTGCAAACTCCAATGGAAGATCTGTTGGACTGCTGAGTAGCTTCAAACCCGACAGGGCGGCCTTGTCATAATCAGCAAGACTGCCGTCCAAGTCGAAAAGTCCAATGTTGTCTGGTTGCTTATTTTCCATTGCCAATCGATTATATCCCGTTGTCGCACACAATCCAGCTGCTCGCCATGCGAATACTGGATCGAGTTGTCGTATTTACCCCCATTTGAATGCCCTCATAGGAACTTTTTCTAATGACCGCTTCAACAATTCAAGTAAAAATGAGAAGGCACTTGAGGAATATACCCATGTCTAAAGATTCAAACGATTCCGCCTTCTTTGATGAAATACGCGAGTGGCTGAATTCTATGAGATTCGGCATGGATCAATTCAGCGAACAGGACAGGACTGAACTTCTCAATGCTTTCATGCAAACGGTAAAAGTGGCGCTGTCTTTAGAGGTACCAGTTGAACTTACCGACTTAGTGGCCTCAATGAGCTGGTTGGCTGGCGAATTCGCTATAAAACTAACCGATGTTTTGCCGACAGTTACAGAGCAGATCTCTGAAGGCGTAACGGTGACTCGAGTCCGCAGGATGCCACCGCCAGGCACAATTCTTTTAAAAATAAGTGCCGACAAACTCCTGCAAAGGGCTCCGATAAGCACTTACGTAAATTACTTACGAGAGGCTGTCTCATACATCGATGAATCTTCAGGTAAAGAGAACTGGCTCAATCTTCAAAGATCCAGCGAGGACTATGCAAAAAAATATTCTGGAGAACGCGTCATCAATCATCCAGCAGCCGTCGCTAACAGAGCGCGGCATAAGATTAAAGAACTGTCTGGGAAATTTAAAACAACAAATGGCGAAGTCAATATCCTGTGCGGTGACTCTATCTCGGAAATCCTAATAAGGAGTACAGGATATGCCATTACCTTGCATGGTCGACGCACTGGCAATGTTCAAGAACTAGCCAGCTTAGCAATCAATTGGCTAATCGCAGGCTACATAACTATGCCCGGTCCTGGCGCAGAGAATATGCAACTAACTCAGTCCTAAGCCTCTCGCTGTAAGCGAGGTAGTTAGTCGATCAAGCTTAAGGATCTAACTTTCGGCCAATCGCTTAAGCGTCTTGCCGTATCGCCGATTAGTGTCTTCAATCGCCTCTTTAAACTTTGCTCGTTCTCGCAGCACCTTATGGTTCACAAGCTTGTGCTCGTTTTCCTTTACGTAGCGAGTAAGCACCATCCTCATCAGCGGCTGGTATCCTAATCCTTCCTGCACCGCAAGTTCTTTCAAATCTTCAATAAGACTGCCTTGCAAACGAATTGAAATCAGTTGCAACCCCAAAGCGCTATCAACTGCGTCACTTTCGTCTTTTGCTGACGGTGCAGCATATTTTTCCGCTGCACCAAGCTCTCGCTTCTCCCACTTTTCCGCATCCTGTTTTTTCCGGCTTCTCGTGCCCATAACGTTACTCCAATACTAATTTTGCTTTCTTGTCGTAAATAGTAACTTCCTCGATATTTGGCTCATATGCAGTTTTGATTTCAATTTCGGTGAAGCTAATTCTCATAAAGACCACTTTTAATTTTCGTTGCCTATCAGTGCAGGATACAAACCATTGGGTCGGTGGATCTGTTCTGTGTTTCTCTCTGGTATCAATCAAAAACCCCTTCTTGCGATTTAGAAAACACTCAGTCACTTCATCGGGTTCGACTTGATGTTTTACTCTCAGCTTCTCTTTAGTCTCATCACTCATCACCAATTTAATCGAATGCATACAGTAAACACCTGTAATACTTCGTATATACAGCATATCACAAGACTTTCGAGGTCAGCTCTTAAAAGCCGCCCTAGTGCCGCATACAGAAGGAACCATATCTTTGTATGGTATAGCCAAATTCGGACGACGTCAACTCGCTAAGTTTACATAGTTATATATCTATGATATACTTACTTTGTAAACCAAACTTCTCGGAGTTCTTCATGTCCGAAAGAACGCAAGACAGATTGCACAACGCCGTTACCAGGGCAACACCGACTGTAGCCGAAGCAACAATAGCAGCCATTGAAGCAACAACTGGCAGTGACTTGAAATCTACAATGTCCCGAGTGGTAATGGTACGGGTCCTGAGGGCCGTCGCCTCCATGCTTCAAAAGGCAGACAATTTGGATGAGGCAGCTTCTGCTAAATCGGATCTCGAAGTATTACTAACGTTGCTGGAGATGCCTGAAGTTCTCGCGGCACTTAAGAAGGACGATCCATTAGCACCTGCAAAATTGCGTGGCGTGAGAGCAATGGATGCGCTAGCGCAAGCAGGAGGAGGCTGTGTATCAGGTGAAGAAGCTGCAAATGTGCTGAAAGTAAGCAGACAGGCAGTAGACAAAGCGCGAAGAGAAGGGCGCTTGATTGCACTTCCCCGCGGACAAAATCGCTGGGTTTACCCAATTTGGCAATTTCACGAAGGAACTTACCTGAATGGATTGACGGACGTTCTTGCGGAATTGAAAGAGTCTGGACCATACGGACAGGCCGCATTTTTCCTCAACAAAAATAGTCGTCTGTCAAATAAAGCTCCACTGGACCTGTTGAGACAAGGCAAGATTGAGCCCGTCATCTCAGCCGCACGCTTATACGGCCAACACGGGGCGGTATAGTGAGGTTCGGCTCCTCGCCTCCTGCAAATTTGCATCTCAGAGAATTGCCAATGCGGCTACTCAAAGATGTAGTCCTTTTTCGTACAAGCAATTTCTCTCTAGGAAAACGAGGCATCATCTATTTCGGTAAAAACAGAACCGAACGTTTTGATGACCCGCAAGGCAAATATGGAGTTTGCTACTTAGGTGTTGACGCTTACGCTTGCTTCATTGAAACATTCGGACAATCACGTGGAATCAACATTGTCGATAGACAACAGCTAACACAGCGAGTAATTGCAGAGATTTCTCTAAGCGGACAATTAAAACTGATTGACCTAACTGGTGCTGGGCTAGCAATGATTGGAGCAGCTGGCGAAATAACCGCTGGACATCACGAGCTATCTCAACAATGGTCTCGGGCCTTGTTTGAGCATCCTGAAAAAGCAGATGGTATCTATTATCGCGCAAGACACGATCCGGAACGATTTTGCCTTGCACTTTTCAGCAGGCACAGAGCGAAGTTGACAGTTGCTTCCTCTACACCTTGGTCAGATGCATCCCTTGCAATATTATTGTCAGAAATTTTGGACCACTATAATTTCGGACTCGTTTAGAGGTGAGGTTATCGATTCTCGATGACCATCTTGATGCCATACTTTGGTCTAAGTGTCACCGCTGGATCAAGTTCTATTTTTTGTTTTTTTACCGTCGATAAGCGAAAGCGTTGCAAAAGTGTTGCCAGAACTAATGTCGCCTCGACCATCGCAAAAATATTGCCGATGCATGTTCTTGGTCCACCGCCAAAGGGGAAGTAAGCAAATTTTGGTAACTTGTCGCTAAATTCGCGCGTCCACCTCTCCGGGCGAAATTCTTCCGGCTGGTCATAGAAGCGCAAGTCGTGATGCATGATCCATTGGCTAACAAAAATTCCCATGCCCTTTTTCACTGGCACATCGTCCAAAGCACAGTCATGGATGGCTTCACGCCCGATAGCCCAGACCGGTGGACGTATGCGCAATGCCTCTTTGACTACCATGTCTGTGTAAATCAAATTAGGACAATCGGAAATTTGTGGCGTACGCCCACCAAGTACGTGTTTCACCTCATCAACCAATTTATCCTCCACTTGCGGATGTTGGGAAATTAAATGCAACGCGTACGTCAGCGTTAGCGCAGTTGTCTCGTGTCCAGCAAAAAACAAGGTAAAAACTTCGTCGCGTATCTGCTTGTCCGTCATTTGCGATCCATCATCATCTTTTGCGGCAATTAATGATGAAAGCAAATCAACTCCAAGCTTTCCACTTTCACGACGTTCTTTGATCAGGCGATAAACAAATTCATCAATCTCGGCAATTGCGGCCATCAAACGCGCATTTGTCGGAATTGGAAACCATTCCGGCGTACACAAGATAAAGACGTCCATCATTCGACGAGCAAGATACTTTTGCGCATCGATCAGCGCTTTTTCTAATTTCTCGTCTTTGCTTATTTCAAAATTAAACAATGTTTTTACGGCAATTGCCAGCGTTATCTCCATCATTTCCCGCTGAATATCAACCACTTGTCCTTCCGACCAGTCAGCAACATGCTTCATGGTCGTCTCCACCATCGCCTGACTGTACATTTCAATGCTTTTTGGACCAAACGCCGGCGCCGCCAATTTTCTCTGCCGTTTCCAGTAATCACCCTCGCTGCTTAAAAGTCCGTGACCAAAAAAGCGTCGGTTATTCCAGACGGCAATATCTTTTTGAAAAAAGGCTGCGTTTGTGACAAGCAGAGATTGAAGTAAGTCGGGCTCGTTGAGAAATAAACATTGTGTCAACCCAATACGAAACGTCACCACATTGCCGTAGTCTCTTCGTAGCGTCTCGAGAAAGCCGAGCGGATCGTCCTTAAACCAATCAGCACAGCCAGTAAGCCATGTGCCGGTTGGACCC
>JAKFVJ010000035.1 GCA_021732245.1 Candidatus Obscuribacterales bacterium
CTATAGAAGGTGCCGACCATTGGCGACGTAATTGGCAGAAGACCATTTGTATCATTGCCTTTTATGTCCGACGGAGCATCCGGCGCAGCATTAATCAACTCCGGTGCTGGTCTTGCAGCAGGAGCAACTGTAACTAATTGACCGGCAGGACCGGACTTTTTAACGGTGACGCGTTCTTCACCGGACTCAATGGTGAGTTCAGTAATGTCGGTCTCGGATACGACCGTCAACAGCTCTCGAATTTGTTCAAAATCAATCTTCACTTTTTACTTTGCCTCGATCTTAGACTCTGGTTAGATACTTGCGTGTGCGCGTATCAACTCGAATTTTTTCACCCTGCTTCAGGTGAAATGGGACTGTGATAATGGCTCCTGTTTCCAAAGTAGCCGGTTTGCCGCCACCGGAGCTTGTATCACCACGCTCATCGGGGACGGTTTCCGTAACAATTAATTCCACTGTGTTCGGCAGTTCAACACCAATAATTCTGCCTTCATACTTAAGGACTTGAATGCCTTCAAGACCTTCTTTGAGAAACTCTACGCCTTCACCAATTTCTTTCTCGGTGAGTTCAATTTGCTCGTAGTTTTCCTGATCCATCATGGTGTATGAATCACCACCCTTGAACAAGAATTGCATTTGCGATTTTTCTACAACTGCCGAAGGTACCTTTTCCGCAGCACGGAAAGTTGTTTCCATGACGTTGCCGGTTTCCACATTCCGCATCTTTGTGCGGACGAAGGCTGCACCTTTTCCTGGTTTAACGTGCATGGCTTCTACAATTTGCCAAACACCGTTGTTGTACTCAATGGTTACGCCCGGACGAAAGTCATTACTGGAAATCATTTTGGAACCTTAGATTCAGATTAGGTGAAACGGAAGTCAAGCAGCCGCTAGGGCTGTCTTGGGCCAGGGGGAATTCTATCACCGACCTAGGGGCGCGCTTGCTATAAAGTATTAGTCTAAGCTTGATATAATCAGCGTCCATATTTAGTTTTGACCACTTAGTGCCTCCGGCACAGTCTTTGGAATTTTTTCAAAATGTTAGAAACAAAAACCGCCTATAGCCCTAAAGAAGTCGAGGAGAAGTGGACCAAGACCTGGTTTAGCAACGATGTCTACAACCTGGAAGTGCACGCCGACAGACCATGTTTTTCCATCGCTTTGCCTCCGCCAAACATTACGGGCAATTTACACATGGGTCATGCCTTAAACGGCACCTTGCAAGACATTTTGATTCGCTGGCATCGCATGCAGGGCTACAACGTCCTCTGGCAGCCTGGTACAGACCACGCCGGCATTGCCACGCAAATGGTTGTTGAGCGCAAGCTGAAAAAAGAAGGACTTAATCGTCATAAGCTTGGTCGCGAAAAATTCCTAGAACACGTATGGGAGTGGCGCGATCAATACGGCAACCAGATATATGAGCAATACAAAAGCCTAGGTGTCGCCTTCACCTGGAACCGCGCAGCCTTCACAATGGACGAGACTTATGTGAGAGCAATTAAACGCGCGTTCGTTACATTATTCAATGAAGGATATATCTATCGCGGCAATCGCGTAACAAATTGGTGTCCACGTTGCCAAACAAGCCTGTCCGATCTGGAAGTTGAGCACAAAGATACAAAAGGCCATCTCTATCACATCAAGTACTTACTTAAAGACGGCTCAGGCGAATTAGTTGTAGCCACAACACGACCAGAATCAATGTTTGGTGATGTGGCAGTCGCGGTGCATCCCGACGATAGCCGCTATAAGAATTACATCGGCAAGGAAGTCTTACTTCCTTTGACTAAGCGTCCGATTCCGGTAATTGCCGATCAATATGTTGATCGCGAATTCGGTACAGGCGCTCTAAAAATTACGCCGGCCCATGATGCTAACGACTGGGAAGTTGGTCAGCGCCATAATTTGGAACAACCGACCGTCATTGATGCACATGGCAAATTGATGGCTTGCGATTTTGTGCCGAAGAATCTTCATGGCATAGAACGCTTTGAAGCGCGCAAAACGATTGTCAGCGAACTTGAAGAGACAGGACTTTTAGTCGAAGCCAAAGATTACGATCATGGTGTCGCTATCTGCGAACGCTGTCACGAAGTATTAGAGCCACGTCTATCTGATCAGTGGTATCTAAAAATGAAAGAACTCGCTGAGCCGGCAATTAAGGTTGTCGAAGAAGATCGCGTTGTCTTTATTCCAGACAGATACGCAGCAACATATTTAGACTGGATGAAAAACATTCGTGACTGGTGTATCAGTCGCCAACTCTGGTGGGGACACCGTATTCCAATCTGGACTTGTGCAGATTGCAATCATCAAGGAGCATTTGAAGAGGATCCGGCTAAATGTCCTCAATGCGGCAGCGTTAAATTCATACAAGATGAAGATGTGCTAGACACCTGGTTTTCATCAGCTCTTTGGCCATTTGCTACTTTAGGCTGGCCGGAAAAGACAGGCGAAATGTCTGTTTTCTACCCGACTACAGTATTGTCCACCGCACGCGAAATCATCAACCTCTGGGTTGCCCGCATGATTTTCATGAGCTTGAAATTCCTAGGAACAATTCCTTTCAAGCACGTGCTCATCCACCCAGTAGTGCAGACTCCTGACGGCAAGCGCATGTCCAAATCAAAAGGCAATGCCATTGATCCATTGGATATGATCGCCAAATACGGGGCTGATGCAAACCGCTTCTTCTTCGCCTCCGGTGGCGTCAAGGGAGACCAAGACGTACGCTTCCGCGAAGACCGTGTTGAAGAATACCGCCGCTTTGCTAACAAGCTGTGGAATGCCGGTAGATTTACCCTTACACAACTGGAAGGCTACAAGCTGGATTTTGCTAAACCACAAAATCTCACACTTGCAGACAGATGGATTCTGGATCGCTATCAACACATGTTGAAAGCTGTTCATGAGGGGTTGCGCGACTATGACTTTGCCGAAGTCAGTCGTCAAATCTATGACTTCACTTGGGATTACTTCTGCGACTGGTATTTGGAAATTGCCAAAATTCAGTTGGCTAATGAAGAAACAAAGCAACAAACCCAATGGGTATTGCATGCAATATTTGAAGGCTTGATGCGTGCCATGCATCCAATCATGCCATTCATTACAGAAGAGCTTTGGAGCAAAATACCCAAGTCAGCATTCTTGTCCGACTTGGATTCAATTATGTTTGCCCCATATCCAAGACCGGATGAACAATACTTCGATGCCGAAGCTGACGAAAAAATGCAGCTTCTCATGCGCACGATTAGATCAATCCGCAACATTCGCCAAACGTACAATGTCCCGGCATCTGCCGAAGCAGAAGTACTCATCAGCTCCTCCAACGATGAACTAAAGTCCTTCAAAGACGGTCAGGATTACATCAAGCGCCTAGCTCGCGTCAATCCACTAACAATTGACAAAGAAGTGAAAGCACCTGCCCAGGCCGCCAGTGAAGTAATTGGCACAACCAAAATCTTCGTACCTTTGGGCAACTTGATAGACATGGAAAAGGCAAAAGAGAAACTCACTCTTCGCCAAGACTCTTTAACCAAGGAATTGGCCAAAGTCAAAGTCGTCATCGACAACCCAGACTTCAAAGCCAGAGCGCCAAAAGAAAAGGTCGAAACAATCGAAGCCCAAGTGAAAGACCTGGAGACTCAACTTCAATCGGTAGCTGCTCAATTGAAAGTACTCGAGACGTAGAAACGGGCGCATGCAATGCGCCCCTACAAAAACCCAAGTCCTCTTTGTCATTTTGAACTCTCCCTTTGTCATTCTGAGCAACGCGAAGAATCTGCCATAACTAACCATGAAACAACTTCCAATAAAAGTAGCGTGTTTCCTGGTTCTGTTCACGGTCTCCTGTCTTAACGCACTCGCCACCGACGCCTGGACCGCCTACATCAATACCGGCGACCACCAATTCAAAGACAACAAACTCGACGAAGCCGAAAAATCCTTTCAAGAAGCTCTCACCGACATCGAACCCGAAGGCGGCATCAAACTCGCCTACACTCTTAATCGCCTCGCCACCATCCATAGACTCCAACACAAGTGGCAAGAAGCCCTCGAAGAATCTCGCAGCGCCTTAACCATCTGGAATCAAAAACGCGGCGCCGCCTCGCTTGAATCCGCCCGCACCATGACCGACTATGCCGAGGCAGCTCTCAACTTGGGTTTACCTGCCGACACCGAAAACTACCTGCGGCAAGCTCTCGTCATAGCTTGCCGCCCAAAAAACACCTCCATGCTCGGCTCCCAATTCCAAGGACGGAATCAATTCGTAAATAACTTGATTAACGACCCATCAACAATCCCCGGCTCACCCGACGCAGCGCGCGTCCTCAATGGCTGGGTAAATTACTATCTGGCTGGTGATCACTACGCAGAAGCAGAATCTCTACAAAAGCGCTCCATAGAAATGCTCAATCAAACCGCCGGCTACGACAATTCTGCTATTTTCAGTCCACCCAGCGAATTCATTCCCTGGGGCGGGGCACCCGATTTAGCCGACGCTTACCTTAAACTTGCCGAAATCTACTGTATTCAAAGTCGCGCTGATCTAGCCGACCCACTTTTCACCAAAGCAATTGATCTACTAATCGACAAGCTGGGAGAGTCAGACAGGCGCACTCGCGAAGCAATCGAGAAGCGCTTGAAGTGCCACAGCTAAACTTAATTGCCTCCGGCAAGTGCTAGTTTGTGGTTTAATATTTGACGTCATTCTGGTTTTGTAGGGGCGCATTGCATGCGCCCTTTCCGAAGAGTCCCGCGTCTTTAACTTGTGAGATTCTTCGCATGGCTCAGAATGACGGAAGGCGGTTACTGATGTCCTATGCCAAGAATCTAGCTCAATTCGTTGAAAAGGAATTGAAAGCAAAGCGCAATTCCACAAAAGCCAAAGAAATGGCGGCTTACATGAAGACGGACATGCCCTTTTACGGCGTCCAGAAGCCAGAGCGCGAGCTAATTTATAAACGGATCAAAAAAGAATTCAAACCGGCCAATATCAAAGAATACGAGCAAGGTGTCCGGGCACTCTGGAAGTTAAAGCACCGCGAAGAGAAATACACGGCTCTTACGCTTGCTTGCCAAAACGACGAATTCATCATATCAAAGTCGATACCCTTATTCGAAGACTTAATTCGCCAAGGCTCCTGGTGGGATTTTGTCGACGTTATTGCCGTAGATCTTGTCGGGCGTGCATTGCTTAGAGAACGCAAGTCACTAAAGCCTCTAATGTACGACTGGATTGAAGACGATGATTTCTGGATTAGACGCACAGCAATAATTTCTCAGAACAAACACAAAAAGGAAACTGACGAAAAGCAATTGTTCGAGTTTTGTCTTCAAGAAATGCATCAAAAGGAATTCTTCATTCGCAAAGCAATTGGTTGGGCGCTACGTCAGTACAGCTACAGCCAACCGCAAAACGTGAAGAAGTTTCTGCAAGCCAACAAGCAAAAGCTATCCCCACTAAGCTACCGCGAAGGCGGCAAACAACTTTTGCGCGCCGGCATAATGAAGTAACTAACACCTAGAAGCCACTGTCACTCGGAATGAGATCCGCACGATTGCGCGCCAAGAGAAAGTCCCTGAACATCGCTTTCACATCGCGACCATTCATGCCTACTACAGGTTGAAAGCCGGATATTCGATCCA
>JAKFVJ010000498.1 GCA_021732245.1 Candidatus Obscuribacterales bacterium
CAACGACATTTACAATATTTGAGAATTTCATCAGTCAGGACCTCACTCAGTTCAGAATCCGATGCAGTTAGTCATATCCGCTACTGCCCGTAGATGCGATGTACTTCTTCAGTGTTATCGACTTCTTGCTCGAGGAGACTGTCCATCCCTTACCCCGGTAGACTCTTGCAACTTCGTCGATTACGCCTTCTTCGCTAATGTCTTCTACAGAGACGGTAACGGTGGCATACGTCGTTTTCATTTGAGTCTTGAACTCTTTTTCGCAACGAGCGATGAGTTTTTCTACCGGATCTTTGACGGTATCTAAATAGCTCTCATATGCTTCATCCGGTGTGGAAGCGCTGGTGTCGTAACTTCTTTTCTTAACCATTGTTAAAACCTCTGAAAATGCTCTGCTACTTCTGGTCCAACGTTCGTGGCTTCTCTCACTTGGCTGCTTCTTTGTACTTTGCCAAGGCAGCTTCCAACTTACCTTCGCCGCCGCGAGCTCCAGCTACTGTAACGACTTCAAATGCAACGCTAGATGGTGCAGCGACCCAGTTGATATTGCACAGCGGCAAATCAGCCATCCTCGCTATCTCAGCAATTCTCTCTACCCAGTCGGTAACTCTACCTTCCTTGGTAGCATCGATGATCTGATGAGCCAACGCTCCCTTTTGTGGTCCGCTTAATCCGCTCATACGTAAATCTCCTTTACTTCAATTTCCAAACTCGAGCGATCTTTTATTGCTTTTCCTCTGTCTCCTGAACTGCAGCGAAGCAGACGATGGACGGCAACAAGGAGATTTCAGCACCTTGATCCCAGCCGTCAAAATATGCCGGTCTTTGGGAATTGTGCCAACTGCGCCCGTCCTCGAGGACAAGCGTTTGTCCGGGGGCAAAGGTTCTCCCTTCGCCGAATAATTCGTCGGAGTCATTGATTCGGTTAAGCAAGCACTCAATACCGCGGCCGCTGCCGGGGGACATTGCGGTAATACGTGCTTTGTAGTCCAGCGACAAGGAAATTTTGGTCGGTATCAGTTTTTTCTCTGTGCCACACATCCAATTGACGTTTGCTATCCATTCGAAAGTGTCGGTAGCGCCGGTCTCTGTGCCTACGGATTTGTCCTTCAGTTCGGGAATGAGCTTGTTCCATTTACCGACTGCGCATAATGTGATCATTGAGACAACAATCAATTTCAATCTCCCGTCCTTTACGATTGTCGCTTGTGTTTCTTTGAGGTTAGTCATGTTGTTATACCTGTGAAAGAGGAAAGGTGGTGTTGTACGCCTTTCCTCGCGGGGGATGATAGTGGGATTTTTAGTGAGCCCGGTCACCTTTGTCATTATGTTCTATCCATTCGGTCCAGAAATTCGAGTAGTCGCGACTGAGTTATGTTTCCACTTACTTTTTCTTCTCCTGCTTCAGCAAGTCGACTTTCTTCTTCTTGTTTTTCTTGCCGACATATTTGGTCTCAACGAGTTCGGACAAGTCCTCAAGCTCGTAGTAAGCAGCAGGATGATGCTCCGGCGCTATCACCACGCAATTCAATATCTCTGTCTCATCGTTAGGATTAGGAAAAGACATCAACTCGAAATAACACGAGGAATATTTGATCTTGGTCCTGTCCTTGTGCACAAGCTTCAGCTCCTGGCTGCAATTGTTCAATTTATCCTGCGGAGCTTTCTGCAACTCCTTGGCTCGGTCATGTGCTTTTTGAAGGGCGAATTTAACTGTCATAAGTCTCTCCTTTCACTTTCTGCCAAAACAAAAGGGGCTTTTGAAGAAGCCCCAACTCAAACTTCTGATAGTTACTACTCCTTACTCGTCGGACATGGGCTTGCCGCTTTCCAAGTCAGCAAGCTCCTTCTTATTCTTCTCCAAACACTCTTCCAGCCCCTTCACCTCGTCTTGAAGCTTTTCAATTCGCTTCGACACTTCTTGCTTATGTCGCTCAACGGCCGTGGTTAGATTGGCAACGGCCGCTCGCAATCCTTGGATGCGAGCTTTACGATACTTTTCTTCGTTATGCTCACCGGTGCCGTCGCAGATTGAACAAGGCAAATAGAGCGCTTCGCCCATGCAACCGCCACCACTGTGCCTGTACTCGCCTTCGCCTTTGCATGAGCGACACTTCTCTTGTTGTTTTTCTTCTGACTCTGTCATGATTGTTTTCCTTATATTGTTGCATCTAGAACTTTCAGCATATCGGGCATGACTTGTTAGCCATTACACAGTCAAAGCTTGAATTACGAATTTCTTGAACAGCCTTCGAGATTGATTTGGCGTCTTCTCAAAGGCACTGACGACGAATTGCATGTAGCCCTGCTCCTTCGGAAAGAAGCAAACATGCACTCGATCGTCACTTCTCTCCAACCCCCACTTGGTGGCCGCTGGAGTCCATCTGGGCTGGCCGCTCGCAAAACACAGACCGGATAATTCCTGCACTTCATAAGACAGACCTTGATCTGCTTGTGACTGCCTGAAGAAGACGAAGTGTGCAGGCATCGGGTGCACAAGCACAGAAACCAAACCGGCTGGTTCGCCACGAACGGCCGTAAGTTCGTGGTCTAAATCAATCAACGTATTCTGCGGGGATTCCGGCGTCACTCGCACGGGATAACCACCCGATTTATTGACGGTCAGCGTGCCATATTTGTGAAACATGCCACCAAAATTAGGCTCTTCGACCGTCAATTTGATAGCAACCTGAGCTTCACTAGACGGTGATAGGCACTGAACCCATTTCGTGACAAGCAGCCCTCCCAGTTTGTCGTCTTTGAGCACGCGTCGAAATTTATCCGGTAGGTCACCAAAGCAACCTGCCGCAAACTTGAATTCCGCCGAGACCGCATTGCCGACATTACAAAACGCCACCAAATCATTTTCTTGAGCGACAATTTCTTGTGTCAAAGCAGTCTCTCCATCAAGTTTGCATAAATGAATCCTCTGATTACTTGAATTCATGTGATCCTCCTATGTTGAAGTTATGGCTGTTAATAAATGGCGCACTTGCCTTCGTTGGCGCCGAAGATTCCTTAGAAGGTGTTATCTCTTTGATTGTGGATGAAACGCAGGAGAGTCCAGCAGTTGTCATACACGCAATTCACGAGCACCGCGGGCGCCTGACAAGTCCATTTTTCGTAGGGGCGCCTGGTATGCGCCCTCATGCATCCGCCCGGCAACCGGTCCTATGAGGTCAGTTATAATGCTTCGTGAGGAGAAACTTGCACGTATGAGCAGCTATAACGATTACAGACTGTCTTCTGATACTTCTCCTGAGACAGAAAGACTACTCTTCCACTTACTGGGGCAAAAATCCCCAGCAGAACGGCTGCAGATGGTCTCCAAATCAACCATCATGATGCAGTCCCTATCACTTAATGGTTTGCGTGAGCGTTATCCTGAAGATACAGACATTCAGCTGAGAATTAGACTGGCTGAGCTCCTTCACGGCAAAGACATCGCCACAAAAATAACCAACAAATTGATGAGTACACAAGATCGTGAATGACGAACCAATAGAAGTTACTCTTCCAGCAAAAGATCTTGGTGTCATTGATCTTCTTCAGCGACTGCTGCCAGATTGACAGGCAGTTAAAGAAATGGGAGCAAATCGACTCCCATTTCTTTGTTCACAGCCAGTGAATCAACCAGATGTATTGGTCACAATTATTCATGAACTTTTGCCTCCGTAGGGTTTTCCCTTCATGTCCTTGAAGCCGCTAGATTCCTGGTGGCAGGGATTTTCCTTCCTCGGCATATTGTTCGACGAATTTCCACTTCGTATTGCCGTACGCGATACAAGCAGAGCAGCCTATCTTGTGACTGACCATAGTGACAGCCGCTGCCAGAACCATGCAGTAAAAGCAAAGATCATCGAGACTCTTATTCAGAGCCAACACAAAATATGCAACTAACAATGCCCATCCGAGCAGAACAGTGATTCGCACATCTCTGCGATAAGAACCCAATGCGATACTCATTGCTGCATCAAACAGCTTGCGAACATTGCCGTCGGGTGTTTTGCCTCCGTCATCGTTGCACTGCTTGAGCAGTTTTTTGATTTGAATGCTTTCCCGAATGCACTTAACGCAAAGCCAGAGTGTGACTAGGGTCATCGCAACTATTAAGACGTCAACATTAGTTACGTTCATACATATTCCTCTTCATTGTCGATAAACCGTCGTTCAGGCATTACTACCAACCCCACTCGTGCAATATTTAAAGAGTCATCGACGCCCAAGTGCGGTCTGCCTTCGAATTTCATTCCGAAGGTGGCAAGCATGCCTTCCAAGCTAACTTTCTCCATTTGCCCTGTCGCCATCGCGTAGAGAATAGAGATATTCATTCTGTGATCGCTGAACTTAGCGCCCAATTGCTCTTCCAAGAATGGGATTTCGTTACTCATGTCAGTCAACAGAAGTCGGTTTCTGAAACCATGCTTGTTGAACAACACATGCAAAATCTGCTCGAGTTCCATGCCTTGTCGTCGCAGTTTTCGATTAGTCCATCCGGTGAGCGCTGTAATCTCAGGTGAAATCTCGAAGTCGACCTTTACAGGCATGCAGTAACTCTTCAGGATTTTTCTCTCTTTCAAATTAAGCGTCGTCAATCCAACTTCAATCAGCCGACCTTCTTGGTGTTCGCAGTCGACTACGTTTGCTATATTGGAAAACTTCATCGATTTCACCTCCATGGCGAAGCGGAGACTCCTTTCGAAAGAAGTCTCTATATGGATTCGTTTATCGTCGATTACTTACTATGCTGCTTCAGCAGATCGACTTCCTTTCTCTTGTTGTCCTTGCCTTCGTACTTGATCTCGACAAGTTCAGTCAGGTCTTCAAGAATGTACCAGCCAGGAGCATGATGCTCTGGAATAATCAGCACGCAATTGTACTTTTCCTTCTTGTTACGAGGATGTGTGACTGTCATGAACTCGTAATAACAAGATGAATACCTCAGCTCAGTTCTGTCGTCATGTATGACTCTCAGCTCTCTGTTGCAGTTATCCAACTTTGAGAGTCCGGCATTCCGTAGCTTACTCACCCTATCTACGACTTTTTGAAAAATGTATGCCATGTACTTTCTCCTTTTTGGGTTTCCACTGCGGATCTTGAACGCGCTTTGTTAGAATGAATCTCTCGCCAATTCGCGTTTCACTTTCTTGGCTCGATCGCTCCGCCCACTGATTAGCTGAAATTTCCGGCTTCGTGGTGACGTTATCCCACTCTTTTTTAAGTCGGTTGGTCAACATCTTCACGAGAGCTTTATGCATGTTGCCCGTCAGGTCAAACTTGCTGTCATAAAGCACGAAGGAAGCTCTTATCTCATCATCAACCAGCGTCACGTCTAGGTGCTCTTTTTCCAAGCCAACTTCTAGATCTGCCAACTGCCAGTCGACCATAGTGGACAACCAGCCAGTCATTACATCGCTCCGCTCTTTCTCCGTCCTTCGTCTCGTTTCTTCAACAGCCTTGAAATCTGCCGCTCTTCTAGCTTCCTCGTCTTCTTTCTTTTTTCGTTAGAAATGGCCCCGGAAATTTAGGCCAGGTCGAGAGATAGAATTGCTACCCCGAAAATGCTGTAATAGCACAAATCAAGAGGAGCAAAATCGAAATGACAAAGAGCCCAAGAAAACACAATGCC
>JAKFVJ010000039.1 GCA_021732245.1 Candidatus Obscuribacterales bacterium
GGGAGGCATCGAAACTTGGAAAGATGCTTTGGAGTTTATTCTTATAGGATCAACTTCCGTCCAAGTCTGTACTTCTGTAATGCACTATGGCTTCCGTGTCGTCGAAGATTTGATCGACGGTCTATCCAACTGGATGGACGACAAAGGCTTCAAGACGATGGATGAAATCATCGGCAAGTCCGTGCACAGAATCTCCAACTTCGGAGACTTCGACCTCGGCTTCCAAACAGTAGCCCGCATCAACCACGATAAATGCATTCAGTGCAATCTCTGCTACATCGCCTGCGAAGACGCAGCACACCAGTGCATCGATTTGAAGGAATTGAAAATCGACAGCCGTGTAAACGAGCGTCTATGGCCAGTCGTCCGCGAAGACGACTGCGTAGGCTGTGATCTCTGCTCACGCGTCTGCCCAATAGACGATTGCATCACCATGGTCGAACATGAAACCGGCCGCCCGCACATCACCTGGAATGAGCTAAGCAAAGCAAAACCAGCGGTTGTCCAGGAGTGGGGCAAGATGGAAGAGTATCGCAAGACAGCGAATATCGATATTCACTGAGTCAGTTGATATCTGTATTCATCACTTGTGTTGCCCTTGAAATTGTCCGCATCTTTGACGAAAGAAATTCGTTGAAAACCAAGCGTTTCTAGAAGTTGAATGGACGCTAAATTTCGCGTGTCAACTTCAGCGTAGATCTTTGACACGTGGTATTCGCTCAGCAGATGATTTAACATTGCCCGACAGCCCTCAGAAGCATATCCCTTCTTCCAATGATCTGGAAAAAGGGTATAGGCTATTAGACCTGTTTTGTCTTCGCGTACTGTTGCTTGTAACGTGCCAATGCAAATGCGACTTCCTCGCAGGTACATGACCCAATTTAACCACGCCTCTGTTCCATCAGGAGAAAGCCTAGCGGACCAAGTCGTATACTGCGCTATCAGCACCTCTACAGACAACGGCGGATCTTGGGGAATGAAACTATAGATCCGCTCATCTTTCGAGACCTTGTATACATCTTCGGCATGGACAGGACTAATAGGCTCGATTACGAGCCTTTCAGTTTCCAAAATCACTTCAATAGCTAATTGGACCATCTTAAACAAAATGCCCTGCACAACGCACCCAACTATTATCCACGATCTCAGATTTCAAATTTAATTTGCCAACTTTCGAATTCATGACAAAATACCATACATCCATATGGTTTTTCTGAAGTTGGCATTTCTTCCAAGACCTTGTCACCGTAGCGGTTCTGTTGATTTAGCTGGCCACTAACGGCATCAACCTAATTGGTGCCAATATTGCTTTATTCGGTGCCATTTATTACACTAAGAAGGAGACCAATCGCATGGGAAACAATTCACCAATGCGCTTTGGGGACTTTGAAGCCCTCGTAAAAAAGTGGAATTGCCGAGTTGAGAAGACGACCAAAGAATGGGAAGTAAGAGATAACAGTGATGATGCACGCGTCACTGGATTTGGCACTATAAGCGGCCGAGAAGTAAAACGCTCCTGGGTAAAACGATTTCTCAAACTAATTAGTGCCAAGCGTAGTGAGCTCGATACGGAGGAGTAATGAACAAGAAGGCAATAATGCATACCGCAGTTCTTTACTGGTGCGAAGAAGATGAATGCTACTTGAAAGAATCTCCATTGTTCGATTCTGTGCTTGGTGTCGGCGACACGCCGCAAGAAGCTGCAAAAACATTCTCTGATCTTTTAGATGATGCTTACGAAGCTTACTTAGAGGGACGAGTACCTGGTTATTCAAGACCGGGACGTCCAGCAAAGGGTGGTGTTGCATTAAATTCTGATGTTCGTCCTGAGACTAAAAAACGAATAAAGGAAATCGCCGAAGAGTTCGAATGTTCCACGGGAGAAATTGTTGATTACCTGCTCTTTACTTGGGACCACTTGGAAGGAGCTACAAAAGCACGCAATCAAAAGACTCCCAACAAAGGACAGCTTGAAGAACTAAAGATTCGCGTATCAACTCTGGAAATGAATCTAGCTCGTCTACTTAAGAAAGAATTTGCTGGCAGTAAATCACGCAAGAAAACAATTGCCTAGATAGAGCAGCGTTATGTAGTCTGCTTCACGATGTAATCAACGATTGCATCGACTTCGTTGCGCAAGACCACTGGCACTGCAAGTCCGAAACCAGCCTGTCGTGCGCGGTCGTCTTGAAACGCCTTGATTGCCGACATCACAAATCGATCATATTCGGATTTTGGATTCGCCAATTTATCGTTTATCTGATCAGGAGTTATTCCCCCAGGGATATTTTTTTTGAAGTAGTCATCCATCACCATCTTCCAGCCGACCCATGGATCTAAATTTCCATCATCCCACTGTCCATCGGCTCTAACGTGCGACTTCATCATCTCTACAGGTGGTCCCATATTGATCATTGCCAACGTGCCATCTTGTCTGACACCTAGTGGACCGGTGCTTGTTTCACCAGTATACGGACCGCCTACGCATTGCCAGTGAATGCCATCATTGTTTTGGCTCACCCAAGTATCGCCAGTGTGGCTGGTGAACTGACAAATTTGTCCGTCATTATTGTAGGCAAAAGTATTCTGATGTCCATCGGCTCCCTTTAGGCTCGTTAGATGTCCTTGATTGTCGTAACTGTAATCAATAAGGTGATGACCATCTGCTGCTATCGTGCTCAGCGGACGATTTCCATGAGCCTTGTCTGTGACTACTGCTGATCCATCTGGTCTGTACTCAATGTGACCAGGCTTTTCTTCGACAGTGTATTGAGTTCGTCCATCGGGTGATTGGTGCCCAACCAACTCATAGTGCCTATTGCGATTGGTAAAAGGATTTGCGTCATTGTTGATATCAGCATTCAAATTTTTGACATTGTCTCTTTGATGCTGAACGACATCTGCCATATGTTGCTTAGCTGCTGCCAGTCTTTGCTGTTCGGCAGCCAGTGCGGCGAGTCTAGCCGCATCAGCTGCGGCTTGTTTAGCTGCGTCCGCCGCGATCTGTGCTTGCTGTGCGTCCCATGCAGCACGCATTTGAGCATCTGTTGGTTGCTGCGGTTGTTGTTGCTGGGCATCAAATGGTGAGTTAGTGCCTGTCGGTTGACTAGTGTCAATTGGCTGTCCAGTGCCAGTCGGCTGACTGGTATCAACAGGCTGCTGCGTAGAACGCGAAAGCGATCTAGCTATTTTGTCGACCGGAATATGGTTGTATCCGCCATGTGGTGGATAAATGCCTCCAGCATAAGGAATGTTCAGGTGACCACCACCAATGTAATTGCTGGCTGCGCTGAGTCCGACCTTGGCAATGGCTCCCAGAGCCCTTTTGAAGGAAAACTTCTCTTGAGCTTCGTGTGAAAACTTTTCGCTGGACTGCCCGACATTGCCATCCGGAGGCTGGTTGTTAATCTCTGCGCGCTTATCCGTCATGAAAGAACCCACCCAAGCGACTTGTTACAGACCCTCTATCTACGTACCCAGACAGCTTAATTGTTAAATTAAACCTCCAGCCTCATCGAAGTTAACCAGTCCGGCACGATTCTAATCACATTCTAGAATTTCTTTTCCAACTCTATCTCATCGCGAATTGGAGTTCCGTAGTCACCAAATTCCGGGATTGCAGGCTTCAACATGCGGCTTTTAGCAATTGCATTTCTATGCACTTGCTTCACGTTGTAGCCACGCTTTTCATAAAAGCGGAGTGCATCAACATTGTCGTTGGTTGTGACGAGCCATAGGCGACTGCAATCAGACGCTTGGGCAATAGCTTCGACAGCAGTCAGAAGTTGTGTTCCTATCGAACGCTCACGAATTAGTGCATCGATTGTAACTAGTTCACACTCACTATCGGAAATGAAATAAGTGGCAAGCCCAACTAGCTCTTTGCCGCTCAGCGCAATGAAGCCAGGTAATTTCGCGGGCTCATGTAAGACGCCTCGACTGATCACAGTCGTGCCGCCGAAAAGCTCATTAGTCCTTTCGGCTACGCAATTGCGGTATTTATCCGAGAGTGGCTCAATTACGGAATTCATATCATTTCACCGTGATTATCAATTCTATCAGCCGGCTCGTTACACAATGTAAGCTTGGTCGAATAATCGGGCATAGCTAAGTCAGGTTAGACATACCCAAAAAACTGGAGGCATAATGCAAATCAAAATTTTGCCAATAATTGCGCTTTTGTCATTAACCATCAACATACAAATGCCTGTGCAGGCACAAACACAAGTCGTCGTGGTCAAAGATACCTTCCCTGGTGTCGGAAGCATCGAACAGTGGCAGTCATCCAAACCCGAATTCCAGTCCGGTATGGCTGATATGAAAGTAAAGCAATATCAACGAGCCATCGAGCATTTTAATGCCGCTATAACCCTTTATCCTTACGACCACAAATATTTCTATCATCTGGGACGCGCCATTGAAGCCTCCGGCGGCAAGATGGAAGACGCAGAATCTGCTTACCGTAAGGCGCTCAGTCTAAGATCAAACGACTGGAAGTCCTGGCATCGCTTATCCAGCGTCTTATACGTGCAGAAGAAATATTCAGAAGCTCGCGACGCCTTGGGCAGTGCATTGCAATTAGATGTGCCCCCAAATGACCGTACCAAGCTTGTGACCGAACTTGCTACGGTAACAAGTATGATGAGTGGCGGCCGCAGCCTTGATGTACAGCCATTAAGTGATATAGACGAATCAGACTAATTGATTGTGCCAAACTGTTTCAAGATCTAACAAAGGGGAACTTCTCCCCCTTTGAGGCATCGAAGCTTCCTGAACCCAGGAGGTTTTAATATGAACAGATTAGCTTGGTTCGCCATCAGTGCAGCAATGTTTGTCTCTATGTTGAGCACGCCTCAAGTTGCTCAGGCACAAGGAGTGTATGTAGATCTTGATGGTAGAACGCATTACCGCAGCGGTTATTACCGCGACAACTTCAGACGCAGGGCTTACGTTAATCCATACTATCGACACGATAACGGATTACATAGAGGCTGGTACAAGCATAGACATAATAGATGGGATACCAGACAAGCCATATGGGATAGACGACATCGTAGATGGTACTAATTCCCGCCAGTCGGTGTCTGACTGATTAGCTTGCGAGATTTGTCCAAATGGGATGACTGTTTTGGCTGCTGATTTTCATTCTCTGATTCCAGCAACTGATCACGCAACTTGTCGATTGACTCGTTAAGCGCCGGTTTGTTGAACACAATACGAATGCCGCCAAACAGACGAAAGTCAAAGCCGGACAACCCTGGCGCTCCATGAGCGCCCCAGTTCCAGACCGGTTCTGCTCTGATAAAAGCCATGACTCCTGGGACTTTCTTGCTCACCGGTCTGGATAATTCAAAGTCGCTTATCATAAGTTGATTACTTATTGGCGGAATAGCGTTTTTATTCCTGAAGTTGGTTACATACGTGTGTGTCGCAATGAAATTCCACTGTCCGCGACGCAATAAACAACCAATGGTGTAGAAAGGATCAATTTCACGATTCGGTCCACAGAAATATTCTCTTCCGCGCATTTGCAAAAGTGTGCTGGCAAATAGAATCATCTTCGGATTTACTATGTGCGTGAAATTCAGAGAGGGAATTAGGTCAGCCTGATGCA
>JAKFVJ010000424.1 GCA_021732245.1 Candidatus Obscuribacterales bacterium
GAGTACTTGCCCTGCTCGCGATAGAAGTCGCCAATTTTATTGAGGTGGTTTGCCGAATCAGGATGATCGGCTCCTTGCTTCTTCTCAATATTCTCAGCCTGGTTGGTTACATGCTTTGGCACTACTTCGTCTTTTTCTGCACCGTTAGAGAGCCAATTCACAATATCGGATTGATGACGCGCAGTGTAGCCATTGCCCATTTCCTTGTCGATAATCACGCCGGCTTTATTGTATTGTTCGGCTGCCAAATCATATTTGCGCTCGCTCTCGTACATGCGAGCCAAGTTGACCATTGAGCGAGCGGTCGTAAGATCGTCTCCTACCACGTCCTGGCGCAGACCTATGGCTTCTTTGTAGTAAGCCTCGGCCTCAGCATGCTTTCCCTGCTTCTCATAAACTTCTGCCATGTGCCCTTTGACGGTGGCGAGATCCTTATCCTGGTGCCCACCTTCAACTAGCTTCTCCTCCGTCTGCTTGAGAATAGTTTCGGCTTCGTCGAGCCTGCCGTCTCGCAGCGCTTGGACCCCTTGCTCGTTCGACTTTTCCCATTCAACATCTTCGGCGAAAGCCGGAAAACTGTAGCCGAGCAGGCAAACACTCAAGGCAACAGTGAGCTTTAGTTGTTTGGTTGTCCAAGGCATACAAATGCTCCTCATATCTTTCATTTTCCCACATACACTTTGCAAGCTGAGCTTGGGCGGTCTAGTTTTACAGAAGTTAATTCTGGCGCAATAGATGGCATCTGTGTGGCTGGACTAGCGCCAATTGACTTAAGATTATTGCCTGTAGGCGCAGGTGGACATTTGCCGTGAACCATTTCTTGGATGCCCTTAAGGAACGGATCCTCATCTTCGATGGGGCCATGGGCACGTCCATCCACAAATACGACCTGACGCTTGATGACTACAAAGGCTACGAAAACTGTCCGGAAATCCTTGTTGAAAGCAGACCGGATGTTATACGAGAAATTCACGGCTCATTCTATGAAGTTGGCTGCGACGTAGTTGAAACTGATACATTTGGCGGATCGCCAATTGTCTTGGCTGAGTTTGATTTAGCACCGCGTGCCTATGAGTTAAACCGCAAGGCCGCGGAATTGGCTCGAAGCGTTGCCGACGATTATTCTAAAAAAGGTCACAAGCGCTTTGTCTCCGGCTCAATTGGACCAACAACTAAGTTGCCGTCTTTAGGACATGTCACGCTGCAGCAAATGTATGAAGCCTATAGCGTGCAGGTCGCCGGACTGGTTGACGGGGGCGTTGATTGCTTACAGTTTGAAACAGGACAAGATTTGTTGCAGGCTAAAGCAGCGGTCATTGCTGCGTTGGACTATTTTAAAAAATCCGGCAAGCGTATTCCCATAATCACACAGGTAACTATCGAGGCGCCCCCAATCTCTACGATGTTGGTGGGTTCGGATATTTCTGCTGCACTAGCAACCTTATCGGCGTATCCAATTGACGTAATTGGCATCAATTGCGCAACCGGCCCGCAAGAAATGATTGATCACATTGGTTTCCTGTGTGCCAATTCCCCCACATTTGTGTCTGTGCTGCCAAACGCCGGTTTACCGGAGAACGTGAATGGGGAGACGGTCTATAAGTTAACGCCTGATGATTTGGCGCATTGGCTGGAATATTTTGTTGTTGAACATGGAGTCAATATTGTTGGTGGCTGCTGCGGCACGACACCGGCGCACTTGAAGCGTGTCGTTGAGAAAATTGGTGGACTGACTCCTAAGAAGAGAAAGATAGAAGAGACGGCATCTGTTGCAAGTCTTTACACCGCCGCGCCGATGCATGTTGATCCGGCACCTTTGATTATTGGTGAACGGACTAATACGAATGG
This sequence comes from Candidatus Obscuribacterales bacterium, assembly GCA_021732245.1. Classification (GTDB taxonomy): domain Bacteria; phylum Cyanobacteriota; class Vampirovibrionia; order Obscuribacterales; family Obscuribacteraceae; genus SBAT01. The sequence continues at coordinate 1,849 of JAKFVJ010000424.1, forward strand.
TTCTCGTAAATTCAAACAATTGCTGGAAAAAGAAGACTGGGATGGTATGGTCTCAATGGCGCGCGACCAAGAAAAGGAAGGCGCGCATTACCTTGATGTTTGTACAGCGTATGTTGGACGCGATGAAGTCCGTGATATGACTATCTATCTAAAGCGTCTCAACACAGACCTGCAGATTCCCATCGTCATTGATACGACGGAATTCCCTGTGTTGGAAGCTTCTTTGCCTTTATTGGCAGGACGTCCTGTAGTTAACTCAATCAACCTGGAAGATGGCGAAGAGAAGATGATTCGCAAGGTTGAATTGATAAAACGCTATGGTGCAGCAACCATTGCGTTGACTATTGATGAAGCGGGCATGGCGAAGACTGCCGAGAAGAAATTGGAAATTGCCAAACGGATTTATGACATTTGTTTGCAACATGGAATGAAGGGCGAAGATATCATTTTTGACGATCTTACTTTTACTCTTTCCACAGGGAATGAAGACGATCGAAAACTTGGGCTGGAAACACTCGAGGGCATCAAGCTCATCAAAGCGAAATTGCCTGGTGTTAAGACAAGTCTTGGCGTCAGCAACATTTCATTTGGTTTTGACGCGCACATTCGTCAAATCTTGAATTCCGTATTCCTGCACTACGCCGTTGAATATGGACTTGATATGGCGATTGTAAATGCCGCCAAGATTCTGCCTCTGTACAAAATTGATGAAGCAGAAAGAGAGTTGCATCGCAAGCTTATTTTTGACGAGCGTACGCCTGATTATGATCCATTGTTCGTGCTTTTGGACTATTACAAGAAAAAGGGTGCTTCCGGAGCAAAGGAAGAGAAGAAGCAGGCACCTAAAGAAGTAGAAGAAGCGCTGAAGCAGCGAATCATCGATGGCAATCGTGTTGGTTTAGAGAAAGATCTGGAAAAAGCTCTGAAGAAGTACAAGCCTTTGGACATAATCAACACTATTCTGCTCGATGGCATGAAAGTCGTGGGCGACTTGTTCGGTGCAGGAAAAATGCAATTACCTTTCGTGCTTCAGTCAGCTGAAACCATGAAGGCCGCCGTCTCTTACCTTGAACCTTTTATGGAAAAGGTTGAGGGAATGACCAAAGGTATTATGGTCTTAGCGACCGTCAAAGGCGACGTGCACGACATCGGCAAGAATTTGGTCGATATCATTCTGAGCAATAATGGTTTTAAGGTTATTAACCTCGGTATCAAACAACCGATCGATAACATTATTCAGGCAGCCGTAGAGCATAAAGCGAACTGTATCGGCATGAGTGGATTGTTGGTTAAATCAACTGTGATAATGAAGGAGAATCTTGAGATTCTCAATCAACGAGAAATCAACATTCCCGTAATCTTAGGTGGTGCCGCTCTCACAAGACGATACGTTGAAGATGACTGCCGCGCGGTTTACAAAGGACAGTTGTTTTACGGACAAGATGCGTTTGATGATCTGAAAATCATGAATGCACTCTCAAATGATGACAGCGAAGCGCTGGCTAAACTTGCCGGCTTGAACAATGGCGCCGAGCCAAAGGTACAGCCGGCACCTCCCATAGCTGCTTGTGCTCGAATGGGCGGTGGGCAGACGGAAGTTGTGCAAGGCAGCAAGAAATCATCAGTAGGAACGGTCATACGCCGGTCAGATGTGGCAAGAGATGTGCCTATTGCAAAGCCTCCTTTCTGGGGCTCGAGAGTCATTAACGACATTCCATTGAAGGAAGTCTTTAAATACCTCAATGAGACAGTGCTAGTTCGTGGGCAGTGGCAGGTACGTCAGCGTGACATGTCTAATGCCGATTATGAAAAACTCCTGAATGAGCAAATACGTCCTGTAATTAAGGCGTTGGAAGAGCAATGCATCAATGAAAAGTTGTTGATACCGCAAGCGGTTTATGGTTTCTTCCCTTGCCAGTCATCGGGCAATGACCTCATTGTTTACAAGGAAGATCAAAAGACAGAGTGGGTTCGCTTTAGTTTCCCGCGTCAGGATCATGGACGTCATTTATGTATATCCGATTTCTTCGCTTCGGTAGATGAAGGACGCATGGATGTGCTACCCGCCCAGATTGTTACCATGGGTGCGCATGCCACCGAGCACAGCCAGATGCTGTTTAAATCGAATCAATACAGTGACTACTTGTATTTTCATGGGTTGTCGGTGGAGTCTGCCGAAGCTATGGCTGAAGTAGTGCACAAGCGAACAAGAGCCGAGCTAGGATTTTCGCTGGAAGATGTCGGCGATATGAAGAAATTCCTCAATCAAGGATTCCGCGGTACGCGATATAGCTTTGGTTATCCGGCTTGCCCGAACTTGGAAGACCAACAACAGTTATTCGAACTTTTGCAGCCCGAACGCATCGGCGTAACCTTGACCGAAGAATTCCAGCTTGTGCCTGAGCAGAGCACTTCAGCAGTTGTAGTCGTGCACCCAGAAGCGAAATACTTCAATATCAACAGCGCTGCAGGTGGTGAAGAGACTGAATGATTCCGAGTCATGTCATTCTGAGGAGCAGCCCCGCTGCGACGAAGAATCTCACTGCTAAAGTTACGAGATTCTTCGCTTCGCTCAGAATGACGTGTCGTAGGATTATGCTGTTTACCATTCTTTGTCTTAGTCTGACTCCTGTTACGGCTCAGCCGTACTTGGGTGGTGAGCATGCAAAAGTCAGAACTAATTGGCGTGTACCCGATAAGTTGCGCGTTGGCGATGCCGCTCCGGATTTCAAACTCAAGACTAAGGACTTCACTCGCGAAGTAGAACTTTCGTCCTTCAAGGGCAAGCGCCCTGTTGTTTTGATATTTGGAAGTTATAGTTGTCCATCATTCCGCAGTCAAGCAGGACTATTTGAAGAGATGTCCGCTGAGTATAAGGACAGAGCGGAATTCTTTATTGTCTACATAAGAGAGTCTAACGCAGTAGGCGGTGCGCCTTCGTCTATCAATGATCGCGAAGGAATATCGGTTAAAGATCCCCAGGATTATTTACAGAGAACTGAAGTGGCAAAGCTTGGATGCTCAGCTCTAAATATTCAGACGCCTTGCCTGGTAGATAGAATTGATGACGCGGTGGCAGAAGCATACTCTGCATGGCCGGATCGAATTTACATAGTCGATACTGATGGACAAATCGCCTTTGTTGGAAAACCTGGACCATCAGGTTTTGCGCAGGCTGTGCAGTCTACGGATGCGTGGCTTAAGAGAGAGTTTGTGAAACCTAGAAGCGCTCGCCTTTGATCTTATTGAGAGCACTAATTAATTCCTGGAAGCCCACTTCGTTTGGATCGCGCTCCAGCATGCCATTATCCGTTTGCTTAATCCCCATGGCTTGGAAAATTATTTGTTCCAGCGCAGGGTCTAAGTCGGGATTCATGTCCGTTGGTCGTATTATGTTGCGAAGCGGACTTAGAAAATACTGCCCGACGCTCTCGTAGGCTGCTATCCATTGGTCAAGCGATTCGCCGATAATGGCTTGGTTGGTTTGCTGGAATTGCAGTGGGTGGCTTTTGACGGCTGCCTCCCAGAGCATTATGCCGAAAGCCATTCTGTCGTTGGGTTCCATACATGGATAGTAAAAGCAATTCGTGATTGCGCAATCCAGATCCGGACCTTCCTCGCAGTTGAGTGAGCCAAAGTAGCCGGAGTCGGTTAGTTTGATGCCCGAATCAGTTATTAGAATATTGTCTGGTCTAATATCACCGTGATATTCATATGTGGTCCTGGATAGTTCGTCCAAATGGCTGGCG
>JAKFVJ010000417.1 GCA_021732245.1 Candidatus Obscuribacterales bacterium
GGCCATAAAAGTACAAAGGCAAAATTTGTCATCGGTTTTCTATCGAGATCTTGGCTATATGCGTCTGCTGGCAAATTTCTTTCGCAATTTAGGGCAGCTTAATAAGAGTAACTTCTGGACAAATGTATCCGATGAGTTCGGCAAGCATGTGTTTGCAGAAATGAATTATCTGGAGGAAGGACGCAACGCCGATCGTCTGCGTAAAGATTTCCGACTGGATACGGAAATAATTATTCCGCGCGTTTACTGGAAGTACACAAGCAAACGTGTTTTGACCCTGGATTACACGCCAGGGATAAAAATAAGCGCCGTAGACGAACTGACAAAAGCCGGCATAGACACTAATCAGCTGGCTAATTTGCTGGTCAAATTTTACGCAGGACAAATACTCAAAACAGGATTTTTCCATGCTGATCCACATGCGGGAAATTTGGCGGCTAACTCTGCTGGAGAACTTATCGTCTATGACTTTGGCATGACCAGTGAAATCAAACAGTCAGATAAGAATGCGCTAGAGACATGCATTACCGCACTTGCGCGCAAGGACAGCGCCGGACTATACCGTGGTTTACACAATCTAGGCATTGCCCGACAGAAAGAGATGACACCTGAATTGAAACAAATTTTCGAAAGCCTGTTAGCCTATTTTTCCGGTGGCGAATTGACCGATATTGATTGGCAGGCTATTGAAAAGCAACTCGATGACCTTATTGAAGGGCAGTCATTCTATCTGCCACCCAATCTCACGTATCTGATAAAAACAGTTAGTTCGCTTGAAGGCGTTATTCGCACTCTCAAACCCAATTTCAACTTTCGAAGAGCTTTACAACCTTCATTACAAACCTGGTTATTCAATTTGCTGAGCCAGGGACGGATTCCAACCTCAGAAACGGCTTTACTTTGCAAATAAATTTAAGAATTGTCCATCATCTCGAAGATTTTGATTGGAACTGCGCGCATGTGGGCAATAATTATTTGGCGGGAGTCATATTGCCTTCCTGCTTTTACAGAGGCAAGACTCGGAATTCGGGAGTGAACAAGCCGAAATGTTGAAATGGCGAGCTGCCGCTATTACTAATGCTGGTTGCCAGCGTGAACGTAACGAAGACAACTACTACGTGAGCCCCGACACGAGGGTATTCGTTGTTGCCGACGGTATGGGCGGCGCCGTAGGGGGCGCTAGAGCCTCTCAGCTTGCCGTAGAAGCCATTCAAGAGCTTTGGAACGAAAAACCCCCGCACGAGAACGATTTACAGGCTATTACCAACTGGCTCGAAGAAGCGGTTGCCCGCGCCAATCATGCGGTATTTCAAGCCGGCAAGAAAGATGCTTCTGTGCACGGCATGGGGACAACTGTAGTCGTAGGCGTGCAGTCGACAGACGATCACCTGCAAATCGCCCACGTAGGCGATTCACGCGCATATCTCATGCGCAATAGCAAGCCGAAGCTGTTGACGACCGATCACTCGGTAGTCCAAGAAATGGTACGTGCCGGTCGTTTGACTGAAGAACAAGCCCGCATCAATCCTTACAAAAATCTCATAACCCGCTGCTTGGGACATGAGCCGGAAGTGGAAGTCGACCAAACACCAGTAGATTTACGTCCGTCTGACTGGATTTTGCTCTGCACTGATGGTCTTTCTACCGTTTTGCGTGACGAACAGATTTCTGCCGCAATTGAAAAAGATGCTGATCCCCAAGAAGTTTGCGATCAGCTAGTGAAACTGACACTGGACGGCGGGGCTCCCGATAACGTTACTGTAGTTGCTATTCAATACATGGATAATAACTCCAGCGGCAAGTGAGGCGAAGCAAGCGTTGCGAAGAGCAATGCGCCGCGAAGCGAGCAACGAATGCCGGATGGCTAAGCGCAGGTGGAGCGGAGCGGAACCGAAGCGTTAAATATGAACCAGCATCAGAAGACAATCCCCTTAGGCGGCGCGCAACTGGTAAACAAAACAACCAGTGAATGTTTTGTGCTTGAAAGATCTGTTTTGAAAATTGGTAGAGACGAAGGTAATGATTTGACCTTGCCTGACGATACGTATGTGTCGCGTCACCACGCATGGGTGCTGCATATGCGTGGCAGCTGGTGGGTCGAAGACCTGGGATCAACAAATGGCACGACCTTAAATGGAAAATCACTGGAAGAGCGCAAGCAATTAGTGCCGGGAGATGCGATAAAGATTGGACGAACTGAATTATTTTTTGAGTTGAGTCAGGGCTGCGATGTATAGTTCGCTGCCTACCTTATCCCATGTGCGTCAACTAGGCACTGGCCCTTATTCAAAAGTATTTTTAGCAAAAGACGAATCAGGCAAGAATCAATTTGCCTTGAAATATTTGACCATAGAAAACTTTCCGGAAGACATGCAAGCTTTGATTGCTCATCACTTTGAGCAAAGAATAGAAAAATCCAGCAAGTTCCAGCACGAAAACATCGTAAGCACAATTGGTTTTTACGCTGACAAAAAAAGCAGCATCATGGAGTTCATACAAGGACAAAACTTGCGACGCTACGTTCTGTCCAAAGGCGGGCGCTTACGCACCGATTCAGTGATATCGCTTATTGAGTCACTCAGTAATACTCTGAGCCTGGCACATAAGGATAATTGCCTCCACCTTGATCTCAAGCCGGAAAACATCTTTATTGAGACAAACGGCGTAATCAAATTATCCGATTTTGCTTTTGTACCAAGACCCTTTTTCTCAGAAAGCCTGACAGGAGCCGACGAATCATTTTATCCGCCCAGTCCTTATAGCTCACCAGAGGAACTATCCGATGAACCGGTGGACAAAGCAAGTGACGTTTTTTCTTTGGCTGTCGTTATCTATGAAGCACTGACAGGCTTTTTGCCGTTCAATGTAAATCCGGCACAACTAACATGGCAAGCATTGATATCAGCAGAAACAAGACCTTTCCCCAACGACAACAGCGCATTCAGCAAAGCCACTCAAACAACACTGGCGCGCGCTCTTCACCGCGACATTAATCAACGGTGCGATTCGGTTGAAGAATTCAGAAGCGACCTTATAGCAGCGCTCCAAGGAGCCAAAATGGCAGCCCTTGTATCAGTGCAGAATGTTCCTGCCCCAGGAACTCCCACAATAAAAGAAAACGAACGTCCGGAGCAAAGAATCAAACTCATTTCCACTTTTGGTGAACGCGGTGAGGACGCCGGACAATTTCTCGAGTTAAGCGGCATTGCCACCGGACCGAGTCAAATCATTGTCGGCGATGTCCTTGCCCGGCGCGTACAGGTATATTCCAAGAATGGCAAATGGCTATTCAACTTGAAGAGCCGCCCTGAAAACACCGGGAAAAAGACCGTGCCTTCTGCCACAGGCGGGTTGTTCAGCAGTCCAGCATACATGTGTGTCGATGATAGTGGAATTATTTACGCAACAGACTCGAGCGACCATTACATCCGTCTATATGATCGTCAGGGTTTCTTTATCAAAGAAGTGCGTAACCACCCTGGCAAAGATGGTGGATTACAGGGTATTGCCTGTGATCTAAAAGGACATCTGTACGTTTGCGATGTCGATAATAACGCAGTGCAAGTACTTAGTTCGGCAACAGGACAGTGGATACGGAGCATCGGCAATCGCGGTAGCGGTCCGGGACAAATGCAGTATCCGGCAGGACTCACACTGGACAAAAAAGAGAACGTTTATGTCGTCGATTACGCATTATCTAGAGTATCTGTGTTTAGCAATGATGGACGTACATTAACGACGTTGGGAAAAAAGGGCAATGGTCCAGGGGAATTAAACGTACCTAGAGACGTTGCCATCGATCGCCATGGCAATATATTTGTTTGTGATTCACTTAATCACCGCATTCAAGTCTTTGCATCGGATGGTCGCTTCCTGTATTCTTTTGGTGGATCAGGTCGGGAGCAAGGACACTTTTTAGGTCCAAGCAGCTTGGCTATTGATCCTGAAAAACAGATCATGTACGTAGCTGACCGCGGCAACAACAGAATTCAGATATTTGAGTTGCCGCGCGAGTAAAGGGTCCAATTTATCTATGCCGCATCTCGTTCTCGCCTCAGCATCGCCTAGACGATTAGACCTGCTCAATGGTCTAAAATTGGATTTTGAAGTAATCGCCAGCAACGTCGATGAGACCATACACGACGGTGCCCACCCGCGGCAAACCGTTTTGGAATTGGCGGAAAGAAAAGCACGATTTGTAGCCGACAATATAATGAATCACAATGACGGCTGTGTTGTTCTGGGAGCAGACACGATTGTTGTAATTGACAAAGAAATTCTGGGCAAACCGGACAACGAGGAGCACGCCCGAGAAATGCTTGCAAAATTGTCGGGCAGAGAACACGAAGTTTATACAGGTGTAGCTCTTATATGCTTGCCGTCAAACAAAGTTTTAAGCGATGCAGTTAAATCAAAAGTTCGATTCAAGCAATTGGATAAAAGAGAAATCGACGCACTAATTGCCAGTGGCGAAACAATGGATAAAGCAGGAGCCTATGCGTTGCAAGGCATGGCCGCTGCTTTTGTTGAAAGGATTGATGGCTGCGTTACCAACATAATCGGTCTTCCTTTAACAACAACGACCAATCTTTTGAGGCAAGCGGGAATCCCCGTTTTTGATTTGACGTGACCTTTCCAATTTTCGAACACTTGCATCAATACCTTTCTGAAAAAGGCACTCTTAAAGGCGCCTGTATCGGTTGGCACTGCAATCTGACGGAGTTAACTGAAATTGCTGTTTCAACCGTCACAAGCCTAGGTGCCAAGTTGCATTTAAGTGAATGCAATGCAAGCACGACAGATTTAGCTTCCGTTGAACGCATGCGTAAAGCAGGAGCAAATGTTTATCTCGGGCAAAACTCTGCCGACGAAGTGCTGGATGCAAAACCAAGTGTAATTTCGGATACGGGATTTCATCTCACCAGTCAGTATTTGAATCTCACTGCCAACTGGCTCTATGGGGGCTGCGAGATTACCACAAGTGGTATCACAAAATTACGTAATTTAGTTTTGCCAATTCCCGTTTTTAACCTTAACGAGACTACTCTTAAATCAACTATTGAAAATTTCCACGGGGTCGGCGATGGACTTGTTGAAGCACTTAATCAATTAGGCAAGAATTTCAAAGACTCAAACGTTGCAGTCTTTGGCTATGGACAAGTGGGTGCAGGCTGTGCGCACTATCTCAAAGAAGCAGGATCTCGCGTCTCAGTTGTAGAAATAGATTCAGTAAGGGCGTTAAAGGCGCACTATGACGGCTTTCAGATACAGACGCAGCAGGAAGCACTTCAGGGAAGTGACCTTATCGTCACCGCATCAGGAAAGACTGGTCTTTTATCCGCTGATGCCTGGCAAACAATAAAAGACGGTGTCCTAATTGCCAATGTCGGTCACTTCGCCGACGAACTGGATTTACCCTCACTGGCAAATATTGCCCAGAGAAGCATGGTTTCTCCAGCGCTTGCAGAGTATCTTATAGACAAGGGATCGAGCGCATATAAGGGCGAACCCAAAAGGATATACGTTGCAACTGGGGGACATCCAATCAATGTCGTGCTCTTA
>JAKFVJ010000235.1 GCA_021732245.1 Candidatus Obscuribacterales bacterium
GGACCATTTGAAGTGGAAGTAATGAAAACGGAAGACGGCAAAATACATCTAATCGAGATTAATCCGCGTTTTCCCTCGTGGATTTACTTGAGCCATGCCGCCGGCAGGAATTTGCCTTCTGTAGTTTTAAAACTTTTGGCCGGCGAAGTGAATCTAGATTTGCCGCCTGCTAAAGCCGGTACCTTTTTCATCCGGCATGCCCAAGAACTAATAGTTGATCTGGAAGACTTTGAATCAATGCTTGTTCAGGGAAAATTGGCCCAGTCATTTGTAACCTCTGTAACTTCGGAAGCAGGCTAAAACAGGAGACCCTCATGAAAGACCTTAACTTAAGTCCTGTCTGGGAACCACCGTTTATTCAACCGCATAGAATCGGCGAAATAAACAAATTCGGTAAACGTACGCACCAAGACAATATTACCGACCAAGTATTTGGCGTAAACGTCAATGATCTAGTTGAAAAATATGGTTCGCCACTTTACGTCACTTCTGAAAAGAAGATTCGCGAAAACGTAAGACGCTTGAAGCGCGCCTTTGAAAGACGCTACAGTCTTGTTACTCATGGTTGGTCTTACAAAACGAACTATACAAGCGCTATCTGTAATATTCTCCACCAGGAAGGTTCCTGGGCTGAAGTTGTATCGGAGTTTGAATATGAAAAGGCGAGACTTCTAGGTGTGCCGGGAGACAGAATTATTTTCAATGGTCCCAATAAGTCCAAGCGCATCTTGCAAAAGGCAATTCGCGAAGGAGCACATCTTCATGTGGATCACCTCGATGAATTGCACAATATAGAAGCTGTCGCTACTGAGCTTAGCCTCATTGCGCCTGTTACCTTAAGACTCAACTTTGATACCGGCTTTACAGAGCCCTGGGGGAAATTCGGCTTTAATTTAGAGAGTGGGCAAGCTTATCTTGCTGCGAAATGGATAGCCTTAAGTCCTCATCTTAAGCTCGTTGGATTGCATAGCCATATCGGCACATTTATTCTGGAGCCACGTGCCTATGCCGAACAAGTACGCATTATGTGCTAATTTATGCGTGAGGCGGAAAATGACGATACTCAGATTGAATACATAGACATCGGCGGCGGCTTCCCTTCGCAAAACGCGCTTAAAGGAATTTACTTGCCGCCGGAACAAGCAGTCCCATCCGTGAATGACTATGTCAATGCTGTAACCAGTGCTCTGCGCGAAGGTACAAAATACAGACTGGCAGCCGGGCGTCCATTGCCTCGCTTGATATTTGAATCCGGCCGGGCAATTGTTGATGATACGCAAGTCTTGCTGACTACTGTGGTCGGCACAAAGAGGCTTGCCGACGGGCGCAAGACAGTAATTCTTGATGGCGGCACCAATCTTCTTTTCACGGCGTATTGGTACAACCATCAGGTAAAACTGACAAAGGAAAGCCAGGGTCCTATTGAAGATACTATTTTGTACGGACCTCTTTGTATGAATATCGATGTAGTGCGTCACAGCATTCACCTGCCGCCCCTAACGGCAGGTGATCTGCTGGTCGTCGAATCAGTAGGTGCATACAACAACACGCAGTGGATGCAGTTTATTGAATACCGCCCAAATGTTGTCCTGGTGCATGAAGACGGACAAGTGTCTGTAATTCGCAAAGCAGAAGATTTATCAGTTATGTGCGCACAAGATAATTTACCGAAACATTTAAGCGTGCCGTTTCTAGATCTCAACAAACATAGCCGCTTAGGAAAGCATATTGAGGCTGCTTCATGAAGAGGGCAAAGTTAATAGCGATACAAATAGCGAGTACTTTTGCCAGTCTATTGGACGGTTACGGATCATTTTTCTCTCTGGATAAGACGCTTTCAAAACTGCTTCTATTTGTGGTCAGTTTTCTAATCCCAGCCACGGGACTGATGGGCATGCTTGGCGGGCTGTTTGTAATTGCCCTGAGAAGACTGTTTTCTTTGCCTCGCGATTACGAAAGGCTGGACACTGTAAATGGTATTTTGCTGGGCATGTTGCTAGGTTCGCTGTATGCATTTTCCTGGCAGTCTGTTTTTGTACTTTTTTTAGGGGCGACACTTGTTATTGTTGCCGGTGCAGTCTTACAAGACTCGTTAACAAGAGTATTTAAGTTGCCTCTTTTAGGCATGCCCTATGTTGTGGCTGCCTATTTGCTATTGCCTTTAGGCTATAACGTGCTTGCTCCAGCTAATCATCAAATTGTATTTGCCGGTTTTGAAAATAGTTTCTTGTCTGCTTTTAAATTCCTAGCGCCATTTGGAGCGGTTTACTATAGTGGCACAGCGCTGGGCGGTATTCTTACCTTTCTTGCTTTTGCTATTTCGTCACGGTATTTGGCTTTGATTGGGCTGGCACAAATAGTTGTTTGCCTATTGATTTTTCGCACACTTAATTTGTCGGGGACGGATTCACTTTTATATCTGGTTGCGCAAATGAATGCGGTTTTGACCGCTTGCATAATTGGTGGTTTGTATACGGTGCCCGGTAAGCGCAGCATTGCGGTGGCTCTGTCCAGTGGCATTGTCGCTTGCTTTTTGACGATAAGTTTTAATCAGGTTATGTGGATTTTGCATCTGCCGGCTCTGGCTTTGCCCTTTGTTGTCACTACGTATGCCGTGATATTGGCATTTAGTCCTCAGCAGGGTGGGCCATGGGCAAGATTTTGGTTGACGAACCCATGCCTTGCTGAAACAAGTATTGAGCAAATGAAAATTGCTCATGTAAGAGGTGTTGACCCGCGCAGTGTCGCATTGAAGGCGCCGTTCGCCGGTGCCTGGCAAGTTTATCAGGGATTTGACGGTGCCCATACGCACAAAGGCAGTCTTAGGTATGCACTGGATTTTTTTCAATTTGAAAATGGCGTAAGTTACAAAGACGATGGGTTAGGTGTCTCGGATTTTTACTGTTACGCAAAACCGGTTTTGTCACCTGCTTATGGACGCGTCTATGAATGTTTTGATAGTTTCACCGACGATCTACCTGGGCAGGTTGATACGGTGAACAGTTTTGGTAATTACATCGTTATTGAAATTGGATTTTGGAAATATGTTGTTCTTGCCCACTTACAAAAGGACAGCATGCGGGTAAAAGCAGGCGACTACCTTGTTCCCGGACAAGTGCTTGCTTTATGCGGTAATTCCGGACGGTCACCACAACCGCATGTGCACATGCATGTTCAGGAAAGTCCACGTCTTGGTAGCCGCACGCTGCCTTTCCACTTAACAGACGTTATTGTTCCTGATGAAGGCTCGGCCTATTACGCACTAAATGTCATTCCCAAAGAAAAACAGACCGTTATTGCTCCAATACGCAATCATGCATTGAAAAAAGCCTTTAAGCTTTCAGTTGGAAGTCGCCTGGAATTTGATTGTCGAGTTGGTAAAAATAATGCCGCTGAGACAAAGTGCTATCTTGAAACCGCATTGGATCCCTTTGGGCAATTTTATCTGTTTAGCGATAAAGGTGCTTCTGTGGCATTCACGCTTAATGATGACTTGGTGGCATTCCACAATCGTGCAGGCAAGCCCGATTCATTGTTGGATGCTTTTGTGCTGGCAGTTGGCTTAACGCCTTTTGTGGAGGCAGTGACTAACTGGCAGGATTTAACGCCTATAAAGTTTTTGCCATTGCCCCTTCATTTAAGGGTATTATGCGCCGTATTTATGCCTTGGCATAAGTTAGCAGTGAGTTTTTATGAACGGACTTGGGACAGTCAGTTGAAGCGTTGGGTTCAGAAAGCTGAACATAAGTTGCAGTTGGGATTAATTAAATGGTCATGCAAAACGGAAGTTCACTTGTGTGAATCACTGGGTGTGCTTTATTTGGAGGTATCGAGACATGGAGAAACTCTGCAGTCGGCCATGCTTGCTGCACAGAGTATTCGGGAGGATAATGGCATACCGGAGAGGTCCTCCGCGTGCTTCCCTAATACTTGAGCCGATGAAGCTTACAATCACCAAAAAACTCTTTTTTACGATAATTCTGGTAACAGCTTGCGTTATTGGACTGATTGTCCTTTTAACTAAAGCAAGTATTGGTACCGGTTTTGGTAGATACCTGGCGCGTGTGGAATTGAGAAAAGTCGAGCCTGTGGCTCGTCATATTGAAAAACTTTACAAAGAACATGGCAATTGGGAATTTTTAGAAACGGATCCTGATCTTGTTTGGCGCGAAATGCAAAGAGCTATGGCTCCGAAAGAAGCTATGGATGAAAAGCGGCGTGAGGAATTAGGAGCGCAATCAGATGACGACTTTGGAGAGCGTTCAACCCCATACCCTCCGCACGCACCAACGCGACATCACTTCTTACTCTTTCACCCTTTGGGAATACCACCGCATATTATGGAGTTGTTGCATAGAGTATCTATCTTCAATTTCGACAAAAACCGTCTATGGGGAGAAGGTTCGGCAAATTTGGCGATAGCCAATTTGCCGCTTACGGCAGACGGCAAACAAGTCGGATATTTGGCGCTTGCTCCAGGTACTTCTCTCTACAGCGAGATTGAATCGAATTTTGTTGATGAGCAAAACAGGAATTTGCTGCTCATTGCTTTAGTCGGTTTTTGCGCGGCTAGTATTGCCTCTATGATGCTTTCCAGTCATTTGCTGGCAGGTATTAAGGCTCTATCTAAAGGCACGCATAAATTGGCGTCGTTGGACTTCAGCACGCGCCTGGATGCTTCTTCGTCAGACGAGATTGGTGAATTAGCCAAGGACTTCAATTTCCTAGCCGAGACTTTGGAGAAACAGGATCAAAAGAGCAAGCAATGGGTGTCTGATACATCTCATGAGCTGCGCACGCCTATAGCTATTTTGCGGGCGCAAGTAGAGGCATTCCAGGATGGTGTTCAGCAAGCCAACCCAAAAACATTAGCTGTCTTACACAAGGAAATAATGTCCTTGAGTAAACTGGTTGATGATCTTTATTGGCTTGCCCGCTTTGATGTAGGAAAGCTTACAGATACCTTGATGCCCATGGATATCATCGTCTGTCTGCAAGATGTTTTGTTTACTTTTGAAGAGCGTTTCAGAGAAAAGAGTCTTACTCTTGATACCAGTGATCTATTCGACGGCGAAATTGTAATAAATGCCGATCGCAATAGAATAAAACAAGTATTCATGAACCTTTTGGAAAATTCCCTGCGATACACGGATGCCGGTGGTACAGTGAAACTAAGCTCTGATGTTATAGACAGGGATGTAATTTTAAAAATTGAGGACTCCGCCCCCTCTGTACCAAGAGCAGCTTTGCCGCAAATCTTTGAAAGATTTTTCCGTGTCGAATCTTCTCGCAGTCGTGACTTTGGTGGAGCAGGTTTGGGACTGGCAATTTGTAAAAGTATAGTGGAGGCGCACGATGGACAAATTGCTGCCGCGGCTTCCGTGCTTGGTGGTTTGAAGGTTGAACTGAAATTGCCTTTAGCTGGGAATGACAAAGATGCCGGATAAGCCAAAAGTACTGGTTGTTGAAGACGAGCACAGGATTGCCGAAATCCTTATGGATTATCTGCGCCAAGACGGCTATGAACCCGTACACATTGATAAGGGCACTGG
>JAKFVJ010000158.1 GCA_021732245.1 Candidatus Obscuribacterales bacterium
CGACGTATCACTTCTAAGTTCACTTGCGTACCAACTGTCAGTTGGTATTGAGAATGCACAATTACATGCTGAACGTGAAAGACAAGCAGTTACTGATGGCCTTACAGGCATTAACAATCGTCGTAAATTTATGGATGAATTTGAGCGCGAATTTGTCAGAGCCAAGCGTTACAGTGAGCCATTTTCTCTTATCGTTGTTGACTTGGATTTCTTGAAGAAGATAAACGACAATTACGGACACCAAGCAGGTGACGAGGCAATTAAATCAGTGGCGACTGTGATGAAACAGTCGTGTCGTAACATTGATATTCCCGCGCGCTATGGTGGTGAGGAGTTCTGTTTGCTATTGCCCAATACTGACATTGAACTTGCCGGGCAAATTGCTGAAAGGCTGCGTAAGCTTATAAACGAATGTCTGATTGTAGGTTTTGGCAATATTTCAGCTTCAATTGGTGTGGCATGTTACCCTAAACATGCAGGTGATCCCGACACTTTGTTTCAAAAGGCTGATGAAGCGCTTTACAAAGCGAAAGAAGGCGGAAGAAACAGGGTTAGTATTTGTGAGTAGAATTAGAATAGAGCTAGGACATTAGGAGAGAAACCATGGGCATTTTCGACGAACTGGTGACCGGACTTAGCAAGGAAATAACGAAGGTACAGAGCCGTTCGCAGGAAATGGTGAAAGGCTATTCGCTTAACAGCCAAATTCGCACTTTGGAAAGACGGAAAAGTGGCATTCTCACTGAGTTGGGTCGAATGGTGTTTGATAAGTATGAGCGCAAGCTGGAAATTACTGATGAGAATTTCAAGTCGCGAACGGAAGAAATTGCCGATATCGACGATGAGATTGCTGATTTGCAGGATGAGCTAGAGGCTCTGCAACTTGCCAATGATCCAACAGCTTCTGCTTCGCAAAAATCACAAGCGAAAGCCGGTTATCATCCGACCTCCGGATTTACTTGTCCGAAATGTGAGGCGCCGGCTAATGAAGACAAGCCGTTTTGCCCGTCGTGCGGTTGTGCGCTTACTGAAGGTAAGGAAAAGCGACATCACCATGATGACGAACTTTGTGACGAAGAACACTAAGTTCTTGCTTTAGGTTCTAGCGCTTTTACCACAGTCCGGACAGAAAAAGAATGACGGACTTATTTTTGATTGGCAATGTGGACAGGTGCGTAAGCCTGATGTTGGTTCGCTTGTTGGATAGCGACCAGCGAGGATTTCTTGATATTGCTTGCTGCGCGCCCAGTTCTGAATTTCCTTAGCGCGATAAACAGGCAATGGATGGCTTTGCGATAGTTCGTGGAGAAGCTTGTAGACTTTATTCAATGTTGAATAATCGAGTTCTTCATAAGTGTCTGCTTGTCTCAAGAATTCTTGTGGATCAGTTTGAGAGAAAACCGCTTTTGATCCACCTGCCAGCTTCATGTGCAAACGCAAGCAGACATCAGGATCTTGTACAACAAGCAACTCAGCTCTGTCAGCAGAGAGTTCTGATTTGCGAGACCATTCAAATAACGCAACAGCTAGTCCCATAGAAGCCATGCCGCCTAGTCCCAGGATGCGACCGGCAATCTGTCCAAGAAAATAAGCAATGGATCTATACAGCACGTGTCCACATTTGACGTGTCCCAATTCGTGTCCAAGTACTGCCATCAATTCTTCTTCGTCTAACAGATCTACAAGAGCCGACTGCAACACAATGAACGGTCTTTCCACACCGAAGGTAAATGCGTTGACTTGCGGATTCGTTGTGAGAAATAAATCCGGCTCGTGCATGTCCAAAATGTCAGCGGCTTCTTTAAATAGGCGATAGATTTTGGGACACTGCTTGGGTGTTACATGAATGGCTTGGCCCATAAGCTGGATGCGAAAAACTCGCTCAATACCCAGTTCCATTAATTTGCGAAAGACTTTATCTAAAATGGGTATGCGCTTAACGGCTTCCAGCGCCTGCGTATCAGCCGGATGTTCAAAGGCGGCTGACGTTATCCGGGGAAACCTCTTCCTGGTGCGGCTTTCGACTGTCGACATGGTTAAAGCTTCTCCGCGAGTCTAATAATTCAAGATCTATCTACCCAGATCACGTGCCAATAAGCTTGACCTGGGGTATATATTAAGCACGGTTTTGCCTTAAATGAATTGAGGAAATTTTGTGACCAAGCATCGCAATTTCGAATCTGGTTCTGAAGACTCATCCAAGAATGATTGTCAGAGCAGCCAAAAGGCTTCGATGGAAGCAAATTTATCTAAAGTGGAAAAGTTGCCTGCCGATTTGCCGCAACCTCCTACTGATGGTAAGTTTCAAACACTTCTGCCTTACATTTATGATTATTGCCGCAAAGTAGCACGCTCTAGACCTCAAGCTGAAGCTAATAACCCGATTAAGGTTCAAGTGCCATTACCATTTGGCAAGAAATATCATTATGACTCGCATAAGGTCGTAAATAAAGGTTACTCACAGGTAGATGCAATTGATATGGGTAAATCGGGGCTGCTTGAAAGCCTATATCAAGTAACGGATGGCAAAGAAGTAATTACTTTTGATAGGTCTACCATTCAAATTCATTCATTGGTCATACCCTTCTTAAAGGGCAAAGAGACATTTAGAACTGAGCAACCACTAAACGCCGAAAAGCCGGTCATTATTTTCAAGAATGCCGCCAAGAAATTGCCGAATCTTATGCAGGATCATATTCATGCGGATCCTCGTGAGATTATCGTTGCCGATCCATTTGCTCCGGCTGACATACCTTTCAACCAGGCTGAAAAGACTGAGAAAAGAAAATAGGTAGTACTAGAGATCTACATACTCAGTATTTCAAATCCGCGACCAACAACAATTGCTAAGTTGTCTTTGATAGCAATTGCTGATGCTGCGTCAACAACAGGGAAGGAAGCAATTTCTTTTGGAGCTGATGGTGTTGTAAAGGCAATTATTGATGCCATGTCTTTGCCTTCAGCGCTCTTTCCGACAACAACTGCTTTGTGATTTGCAACGGCTAGAGCGGCAGCGTCATGTGGCAAGGGTGTTGAGCCAAGAAGGGAAAGCTCTTTTCCTTCTTTGGATAGGATGAGCAGGAAGCCTCTGTCGTTGGAATCTATTGCTGCAGCAACTGAATACTCATCACTCAAGGCGATATCGCGAATAGCTAAATTTTCAAAATGGCGAGTGCCTACAAGTTCTGGAGTTTCCGAAGTCGTATATAGCGCTACATCATGTAATCCACTGAGTAAAAGATAGCCGCCGGCTGCGGATAAGCGGCGATAATTTGCGTCAACGTCAAATGATTTTTCCGGTGTCAGGCTATTTGAATAAGTCTGAATTGGATAGATGGTTGTTTTCTTCGACTGTGCAGAAAGGACATAGCCTTTTTGTTTTTCAGTGTCAAATGCAACTTGTTGTCCGTTGACCTTTATCTCAGCAACGGTTGAATCTATCGAATCCATTTTGCGCAATGTGAGCGAATCTTTGCTCAAGCAAAGAATATAGCTTCCTGCGCCGGCAATTGATTTTGCCGTGCTGTCCACTTTGGTCACACCGACCATTGTTGGCTTTTCCGGTTTTGTAATGTCGTAGACTTTGAGATCCGCTCCACCTAGCACGACGAGATTTCCCCAGGCGGCAACACCTGAAGCAGGTAAGCGTGGAATGGAAAAGGTGAATACGTGTTGCCAGACGGATTTGTTGAATGAAATTATTTCTGCGCCGGCACTGCCTGCGGCAATATAGCCGTAGTTGTCTTTGACCGACAAGCGACCTTTGGCTGTCATTCCGGTTTTGCCGGCCGGCAATGGAATCGCCGCTCCGGCAATTAATTCCAAAGCGCGATTACATGTGACAGGTTGTACGCAAGGATTGAATTTTTGTTGACCTAACACCAAAAACCAATTGCGTTGGGCGGCGACATCGACGACTCGGGTCATGTCTGGTATTGGTGATGAAGATACCTTGTGCGGAGATATATCCATGTTGACCAGTGTCATCGTGCACTCTGGTTTGCCTGGCTCTTTACCCGCCAGCAAAATTAGATTCTTTTGACGGGCGAAGGACGTGTAATTACCGGGTAGCTGGATACCTTTGTGCAAAACCGGGGAGGCAATGTCGGCTAAATTGACAAAATCAAGTCGGCTATTATCTCCACCCTGCAAAATCATAAGTGACTTATCTTGCAGGTCTAGTCTGCTCACATGTGATTCAGTTTTCAGAGTAGACAGCAATGCCGGCTCGACTAGTTTGCCGTGTTTTAAGTTTGTGGCGAAGAAAGCAATTATGTGTTCGCCTTTGCCGCCTTCGCCGCCAATGACAATTGTGTCTAAGTTAGCTGCAATGCATGTCGGCTCCGAGAATTGGCCAAGCTGCACGGTTGATACCACATACGGTTCATCCATTGGAGACAGGCTGATTGATAGGAGCTCATAACGCGTCTCTGATTGTTCGCCTTCTTTGCTGACGATGGCAAATGCACGATGGGGAATTGCGCAGAAGTCTATGAGCTTTCGTCCAAGACCTGTTAATTCGCCTATAACGCGAGCCGAGTCAGCTTTTTTAAGTTCGACTATGGCAATGTGACCGAATTCATCGGCGAAGCAGGTATAACCACGATCAACAATGGCAACGTGATCCGGTGCAATTGCCGGCGGCCAGGCTTGGCGGACTAACGTGTACGGGCCGGATTTGATTTTTGCTGCCGGCTTTTTTTTTGCTCGAGCGTATGCCGGGATACTAAATTCCGGAAAAAATGCTAACCCAAGAGAGGATAGCAAAAAATTTCTGCGTGTCAGCATGCGTTAACCTTTGCTAGACGTCGTATTGATTATGGAAGTAATTGTCGCACTAGATTGCCGGCTAATTGGAGAAGGATAATGGCAATCATGGGAGAAAGGTCTATGCCGCTAATTGGTGGGATAAGCCTTCTGAATGGTTCAACTATAGGTTTGACAGCCATATCCAACCACTTGAATGGTGGTTCATACCAGCGAATATTGGGAAACCAGCTGAGCAGACACCAAATTACAATTAACCCGCATGCGAGCTGGATGACACTGGCTATTAAACTTCCGATATCTAACATTCAATTATTCTCTCTGGAAATTTGTCTGGATTTTCCCTGGACATGTGACAATTCCAGATTGTAACATCTACGGCAATTGCAGGCATTGATGACAGCTCCCAGATTCCCATTAACTAGCGAACAACAGCTTGTCGAAGACATTAAACAATGGTCCGGCAATAAGCATATTGGTGACGATTGTGCCGTTTTGCCGGGCGGGCAGCTTGTAACCGTCGACGCACTTGTCGAGGGTACGCACTTTATAACCAGCGAAATCGGCTATGAAAATCTTGGCTGGAAGGCGGCGGCTGTTAATTTAAGTGACATTGCGGCAATGGCCGGTCGCCCTAGACATTTAGTTGTAAGCCTGACATTGCCCAAGGATATTGAAAAATCATCCGTTCGCGAATTGATGGTTTCGTTAATCGACTGCGCAAAAACATAT
>JAKFVJ010000383.1 GCA_021732245.1 Candidatus Obscuribacterales bacterium
GTTCACAGGTCGGGTCTCCCTCTTCCAACATTGTACGACGCGATCTAGTGCTTGCGCTCTTCCAAATACGACATGAACCACACAAAAAATATCGGGGGCGTCATAGCTAAATATGTGACACCGAGAATGAGCCGCACAGTTCGCATTTGTGAAGTAATGAGATCTGCCGAAACATCAAGCCAAGGGTTGAGATAAAAAAGAAATCCAGCGGATGCAAGATACAAACCAGTGAGCAAAAACGACAAACGCGTCCATAATTGCGTCACACGATAAAACCAAATGAATTGCCAGATATAGCAAAAACCCCAGAAGAAAATCGCCAAGCCATAATGCTGATAACGTGAAAGCGACATATGCAATTGCAAAGGAAAGCTAGCAATTGCAACTGCCAAGATGGGACCAAGCAGAACAAAAACATTTTGCCTAAGAAAGCGCTGCATGTTATTTAGTGGCAGTTTGTAGTTTGCCGGAAATGCGCGAAGAAAGATTCAACTCGTCTTGATAAGCAACTTTGCCTTGAGCAATGGTCAGTAAAACTTTGCCGGTCATGTTGCGCAGATGAAATGGCGAGTTGCAGCTTTTCGACATGCCTTTGGACGCGTCATACTGCCAGGATAATTCCGGATCGATAAGCGCGAGGTCGGCTTGTTCACCAGGCTTCAATATATACGGAGAAATTCCAATGATTGTCGACGGCTTGTCGGTAAACAAAGAAATAAATTGCAGTGGCGTCAACCTCTTTGTTTTGACTAGTTTCTCGAGGGTCAAAGGCAGCGCTGTTTCCAAACCAATGACACCGAATGGCGCTTTATCAAATGGCAACGACTTCTCCATCTTGGTATGCGGAGCGTGATCTGTTGCAATCGCATCAAGCGTTCCATTTACTAGCGCTTCAACGAGTGCCTTTTGATCTGCTTCCGTGCGCAAAGGCGGATTCATCTTGAAAGAAGTGTCGTATTCTTTGATGTCGTCAGCAGACAAAGTCAAATGATGCGGCGTTGTGTCTGCTGTGACTTTCAGTCCTTGCTTCTTCGCCTGCGCAATCAAGTCAACTGATATTGCGGTAGAAATATGACCGAAATGCAATGTACCGCCTGTTTGTCTAACCACTTCAATCTCGCGTGCCACACAAGCAGCTTCCGATGCGTAAGGAATTCCAGGCAGTCCAAGTGCAGTAGCCTGCGGACCTTCGTGCATGCAGCCGCCTGCTGTCAAATCGTGATCTTCCGCGTGGCTAATTATTGTACGACCGGCTAATTTGGCGTGCTCAAAAGCGCGGCGCAAAACACCCAAGTTACTTACAGGCATACCGTCGTCTGAAAACGCTTGCACGCCCATGCGAGCCAAATCAACCATTGGCGTCAATTCTTCGCCGGACATGCCTTTTGTAACGGTGGCAACCGGATAAACTTTCACGCAAGCTTGCTCTTCGATTTTCTTCAGTAACAGAGTCAAAATAGGCGCGCTGTCAATCGGTGGATCAGTATTGGCCATAGCCAAAACTTTAGTGTAACCACCGGCAGCAGCAGATTTTGTGCCTGTTTGAATATCTTCTTTGTCGGACTGTCCAAGATCGCGTAAGTGAGTATGGATATCAACGAAGCCAGGCGTTAACCAGAGATTTTTGCCGTCGATTTGGCAGTCGCCGTCTTCTGCTTTCAAGTTGGCGCCGCAACCAGCTATCAAGCCATCCTTGATGCGGACATCCATCACTTCTTGCTTTTTATTGGCGGGATCAACTACCAGAACCGACTTGATGAAAAGACTTTGTTGCATGTGGCTAGTTCCCATTTAGCAGTAAGTAAAAGACGGCCATGCGAATGGCAACACCATTTTTCACTTGAGTTTCAATCAAAGACAAATTTGGATCGTCTGCCAGGTCGCTGGTTATTTCAATGCCGCGATTGAGTGGCCCTGGATGCATGACTTTTACATTTGGCTTAGCGAGAGACAAACACTTGTGGTCTATGCGATATAGCTTTTTATACTCGCCGATGCTTGCCAGCAAGCCTTGCTTCTGTCTTTCCAGTTGCAGGCGCAATGCCATGATAAAGTCCGCGTTCTTAATTGCCGGCTCAAGCTCATAGTGAACTTTCACGCCTAACTTATCGAGTCCAGCCGGTATCAAAGTCGTCGGCCCGGCGACGTGCACTTCGGCGCCGAGTTTTTGCAAAAGCCAGATGTTGGAACGAGCAACGCGGCTGTGTGTGATGTCGCCGACGATGGACACTTTAGCGCCTTTTAGCGAACCCAAAACCTCAAGCATGGTGAAAGCATCGAGCAATCCTTGTGTCGGATGTCCATTCCAGCCGTCGCCGGCGTTCACAAAATGCAGTTGGTCGCCTAGTTGTTGTGCAAGCTGATGACATGATCCCGATGAGCTATGTCTTTGCACAATGCAGTCAATATCCATTGAGGCAAGTGTGCGTGCTGTATCCAAAATGGTTTCGCCCTTAGAAACAGACGAGCTGCCCACATCAAAATTGAGCACGGTCGCACCAAGTGACTTAGCCGCCAATTCAAAGCTTGATCGGGTACGCGTGGAATTCTCGTAAAAGACATTGGCGATAGTCTTACCGGAGAGCACATCCATCGGTGGCAAGTGTTGGCTACGGAATTTCTTGAACTCTGACGCCAATGCCATAGCGCAGTCTATTTCAGCGTTGGTCAGGTCTTTAGTATCCAGCAAATGTCTGCGAGCCTGCCAGCATTTGCGACCGTCCAGGTGCTTGGACAGGATATCTTCAACGCGAGTCGTTTGATTTGAGTGAGGCATAGACGCTTTCATCCGTATTTCTGCCATTTTCGCACAAAGAAACCACCTTAAATGCGCTTAAGAGTGTTAAGTTTCTGGTTGCCAATATGTAACAAGTCATATAACATTTTGCCTGGTGATCAACGACGTATATGAGCTTGGCGTGCAACGGGGGATTTTCCAAATGTCTAGCAATAACGCTCAGGAATCCGTAAACAAAACCAGTTATGCCTCTCGCCTTTTTGATCGGGTAATGACCGAGCGTAAAAAAGAAGCCGAGAAAAACCCACTAGGTGAAGTCGGCAAGTTTGC
The DNA here is from genome assembly GCA_021732245.1 of Candidatus Obscuribacterales bacterium. Taxonomy (GTDB): domain Bacteria; phylum Cyanobacteriota; class Vampirovibrionia; order Obscuribacterales; family Obscuribacteraceae; genus SBAT01. The sequence continues at coordinate 3,068 of JAKFVJ010000383.1, forward strand.
TCAAAGTCAAACTTCAAAAGAGCCGGCAGGAGCTCCGCAGAATTGACCGCCAAATTCGGCATTGACGAAATTCTAGAAATCACGAAAGGCCGGTTGGCTCAAGGGCTCTCTCCAGACCCCGAAAAGCTAACCGGCATTTCTACGGATACGCGCAGCTTAGGCGGCGGGCAGTGGTATCTGGCGCTTTCCGGCGAACGCTTTGACGGACATGATTTCCTCGGCGACGCTTATTCGGCAGGTGCAACCGGCGCAATTGTTGCCAATCGCCAGCATTATTCAATTGGCAACGAGCAGTTTCCATTAATCGCCGTCGATGACACGTTGCTTGCTTATCATGCACTCGCCAACGAATGGCGAAGGCGAGTCAATCCAAAGGTCGTGGCAATTACCGGCTCATCTGGTAAGACCACAACCAAGGAAATGGTCGCAGCAGTTTTTGGAACCAACTTACTAACTCACAAGTCACAAGCAAATGAAAATAACGAGATCGGTCTAGCTAAGACCATTCTCTCCATGCCCGCTGAAACACAAGTGCTGGTTTTGGAATTGGCTATGCGCGGACTTGGCGAAATTGATCTTTTGGCAAGAACATCTGAACCGGATGTGGGCATTATCGTCAATGTTGGCTCGGCACATTTGGGTCGCCTGCAGACGCTGGAAAATATCATTCGCGCCAAGTGCGAGCTTTTGGAAAATCTTGACCCGTCGACGTGTGTTGCTATCTTAGGACATGATGACGCAGGACTGCTTGCGCGTGCGAAGGAAGTATTTAGAGGTAAGACAATTGTTTGCCGGAGTGATTCGGTAAAAGAAGTTGCTGTTGACGAAGAAGGTACTTTATTTGAAGTTGATGACCAGTCGTTAGCCGGCGTGCAATTTGCTGTGCGTGCTCATGGACAATCGCATTTGCAAGATGCCTGGTGTGCAGTACTTGCCGGATCTGTCTGTGGACTATCCGCTGAGCAAATAGTAAAAGGTTTGGGCGAGTATATGCCTGTCGCCGGTCGTGGTAATCGCCTCATCGGCTTTGCCGGCTCACTCATCATCGACGAAACATACAATGCGAATCCTGACTCCGTTATGGTGGCAGTCAACGCCTTTCTCAACAAGCAGGCATACTCGCAAGAAAGTAAGTATGTAGTCTTGGGTGAACTTGCTGAACTTGGTGATACGTGCAATGACCTTCACCAACAGCTGGGCAAGTGGCTTAAAAACAAAGATCTCAAAGCACTAGTTACTGTCGGCAAAGTCGCCCGTTACATAGCTGAGGGCGCTCAAGGTGCGTCTTTTGAAATAGTCCCTTGTGCTGATCAACTAGAAGCAGAAGTTCTATTGAAGAAGCGTCTCGGCAAAGACTCGGCGGTTTTAATCAAAGCATCGCATAGTGCACGACTCGATAAACTCGTATCGTCATTGGCTAAGTAAACGCTAGTCAATAAAAGCATCTATCGACATTTTGAAACGGTCTGAAAGCCGTCGTGCCTGTGCTTTACTTATTTGTCTTTTGCCACTCAAAATTTCTGACAGATTAGATTTCGAAGAAAATAGATGGACAATGTCTGCTTGTTTTAGACCGTTGATTTCCATCAAATCCTTTAGTGTTTCCAGTGGGCTTAGCTTTTGTATGGGATAGTGAACTTCTTCATAGCTATAAACAAGGCTGTACAAGACGTCGAAATATTCCTCTTCTTCTTGTGTAAGTGTGCCTCTTCTCTGTCGATTTAACAATTCATCGATAACACTATATGCTTCCCGCAGATGTTTAACGTTTCGAATTGGTACAAGAGGAAAGACTTTGATTAGCCTTATATATTCTGATGTTGCTTTTGACCTAAGTGCTTTCATACTTTTTCTTCCATCTATTTTGATCGTACTCTTGATGAGTCATGACGTAATCTATAACGATACGGTGAGTTGTATAGTTGATCCTGGCAATTAGTCTAAACTTGTTACCACCAATATCAAAAATTGTCGCACCTTTGTAATAGTCAGCACTTCCAAATGTTTCTTTGAGTTTGGTGAAATTATCCCAGTCTGAACCTTGAGCATGCGACAGCCACCTATTTAGCGGTCGTTCAGAATCCTGGTGCTGTTTGATGAATTCGTCAATTAGTTCTCTTCCGACGACCTGCACGCGACTTCTCCCATGTTCTCACTTTGAGAACATTTTGTCAAGTGTGAATATGCTTCCTACCTCTAATACGGAATTGGAGGCAAAAAGTTCACAGTCAAGTGATTAATTCGGTAATTACTTCTTCTTGGTCTTATTCTTATCGTCGTGATTAGCGCAGCAGCCGCCTGGTTCGCCGGGCTCGGGCTTCTTGTTCATGATGAGTGGGCGACGCATCGGATCTTTTTCGCGATCGGCAGTTACTTTTGCTTCTGCTGCGGTATCAGCTTTGTATAAGCGAGATGCTT
>JAKFVJ010000382.1 GCA_021732245.1 Candidatus Obscuribacterales bacterium
AAGCTAACTTTATCCAGACCGGCACTTTCGGTTCAATTGCCGGTCTTCTTTATCTTAAGAAATACGGCAAAGCAGGCGACGAAATGTTCGTCATCTCGAGTGCTATCGGTGCTTTGTTATCAACGCTCTCCTTACTGGAGACACATGGGGGCTGGAGAAAGCGAGACTCAGGTCCTAACTCACTTGCCGCATACATGCAGTTGGAGCCAAAGGGAGAATACAGATTTCCTCCAACCATTTCCCGTTTTTTAAATACACCCGATCCGCTATCAAAATCCACTAAAACAAGACGCGACATCCTCTATGATATTTGGAAACAATACAAAGTCTCGACAATGAACATGGACAAAAAGCGCAACAGGGAAAAGGTTGCCGGCATGCCCAATGTCAAATTCGATACCATACGCACGCTCACTAATCGAGTCAATCTGTTGCGTTCAATTAGCGTCAACATTGAGAGGTTTGATCCTGAATTAATCGACCTCATGCAGGCGACTGAACCGGCCTGGCTTGCTCAAATGAGAGAGCCCTCAAAACAAACGACCGGCGTCGTTACAACAGCGGAATTGCTTGGAGTACGCCCCCTTATACAAACTGTCATTCAGCTGGAAAAGAATAATTCCGATAACAATCCGGAACTCATCGATAATTCACTTGCCTTAAGTAGAACCGTTATGACGGCTGGTCTTGAATCCAGAGCCACCACTAGCAATATTGATTTGGAGATAATCAAACAGTCCCAACATTTAGAAAGTCTAAATCGCGCACGCAATATGACCGTCTCACTAATAAATACTTTGAACTTCTTCCAAATAGATATCCTGGGAATGATCATCGATGGACCTCTTGCATTGTCAGCCAAAGAAAACTACCAACGCGCTGACGATAAAATAACTATTGTCTCGGGTATGACTGCCTTTACTCTAGGCTGCCTTGCTTTTCTTGCACACCACGGCGGCTTTCGCTTAACTAAAGCTGAACCTAATGTTTTAGCAGCCGCCTTTGGTCTTAACTCGCCGGCAAACGACCAGTATGAGCCTCTTGCCCTTCGTTTTCTAAATGTCTCTGCTCCGGAATCACAAAACTCAATGTCACGCCGGCAGGAGCTAGTTGAATATTGGAAGCGGTCAAATCTCTTGAGCATAGATGTAGCAAATCCAAAAGCACAGCAAAAACTTGCCGTGATAGGACCACATCACCGCTGGGATGAGAACATGAAACTATTGCGCAATCGCCTCACAATGCTTTTCGACCTAAAATGCACGGTAACAATGCTGGACGTCAGTCTTGCCGACATCTTAGCTAGGGTCTAGCTAAGACCATCAAAGTACGAAAAGAACACTCCATGCGGATCATGCTTCTTGCGCAACTGTTCCAACCGCGCCCAGTTTTCAGCCCTATAGGATGCCTTAGCGTATTCCGGATGACCGACTGTGTTTGTTTCAGAGACATAGTGTCCGACAACAAGCGGAGTTAAAAGTTTCATGCACTCTTCATGCCAGGCTTGATTCTTTGCATCATCACTTTCGTTATCCCACATAGTCCACGGTCCACCATATAGCTTTCCACTCATGGAAAAGGCCGTATCCAACAATGGCGCAGGTACATTTTTACCTGTAAATATGGCAAACATCAAAACCGTTTTTGGTGATTCCAGTTTTTGAAAATGGTCTTTGGTTGCCTTAAATAAATCAGCAAGTTTTGCATTCGAGAACAACGCGTCTACACGACACCTTAAATCTCCCGGCCAAAGCGCGCCTGACGCATCAAACAATTTCTCAAAGTCGGTCTTTTCGGCAATTGTCTTCTGCAAACACTGAGCAATTAAGGGACAGTCATTTAGAGGCGCCAGCGCCGTTTTTGCTTGCTCTTCACTGTCAGCAAATACTGTGCCTGTAACCAACGCCACTTTGCCATTATTGACTATGCATTTCTCAGCCAAATCTGCCGGTGCCTGAACAGCAAAAAGGCTGAGTTCCACTGAGCTAGGCAGGGCACTAGCCAATGGTCCCAACCATTCGGCAATCTCGACAATTTTGTCATATGGATAGTAGTAGACACTAGCGGCAATATACTGCGGCAATGGATACAGCCTTAGGTGATAACGTAAGCAAACAGCAAATAGACCAGGACCAGCACCACGTGCTGCCCAAAAATAATCTTGGTTTTGATCTTTACTGGCAGTGATAAGTTCACCGTCGGATGTGACCATTTCAATGGCTTCAATACTGCCTACGCCCGGACCCCAGGTGCCTTGATTCCAAGCCATGCCACCACTTAATAGATAACCACTCATCTTCACTGGCGGACAATGTCCTGTCGGATAAGACAAACCCTTAGCGTTAAGTGCCGCTTGCATGTCTCGGTTGCTGACGATAGGTTCTGTAACAGCAATTCGTTTTTCAGGATCAATGGAAATAACTTTGGTCAAATTGGACAGATCAATCATTACTCCCGAACTTCTAATAGATGGTGCACACCAGTTGTGCCCCCCACCGCGCACAGCAACTTTCAATTGATTTTCCTTGGCAAACTTTATGACAGCAATAACATCATCGTCATTGGTGACTTTAGCCACCAATTGCGGTGCGCGCTTGGGATTTACTGCCAACTTATTCCAGAGTTCACCATAGACAGCGCTATTGAAGCCTTCATCTTTAGGCGTAAACAATTCGCCTTTGAAGGACTTTTTCAGAGTCGTAATATCGAGCTCTTTTTTTCCATACAACCCTTTGGCAATAAGCTCTGCGTAAACGCCTGGAGCTATAAAGACTGAGCCGGCAGCGGCTGCCAGACCTCTAGCAATAAATAAACGACGTGAAAGTTTACATTCTGCCACGATAATGCCTCCCCAGGTGTTCCCCTAACATGCCCCTGAGAGCGCAATATCTATATTAAACAGAGACTTTGTAACGGAACTTTTATGACGGAAAAGGCATCCCATTCATAACCCTTACTGCACTTTGAGGACGCCACAATGAATTCACCACAAAAAATTGTCTTACTAATTGGCATTATATTGGCGGTTGCCACCCTTATGTACGTGCCTTGGAACCACGTCGACGACGACGGCGAAAAACAATCAGTCGGCTATGGTCTATTAAATCAGCCTCCAGTTGCACAGGAGCAGCATGGCATTAATATTTTCGGCCTAAAAATTGGCGTCTCCGAAACAGTAAAAGGCAACGAAGTTGACACTTCGCGCGTGGTACCAACACTTGCTGTTATTGTTCTTGCTACAGGCGGGCTGCTTTTATTATTCGGCACAGCTAAGAGTATGCAGTCTTAGAATTACCCAGCTATTATCTACCGGCAACTAGCCTAACAGCCTTTTGTTGAATGGACACTGCTTCTGCCCCACGTCCGGCAGCACCGAGCATTTCAGCATAGTTGGTGAGTACATTGGCTAATTGCCCATTATCCACAGACGGTGTCTTTTCATAGATAGCGACGGCTCTCTTGAAGAGAATTTCCGAGTCGGTAAATTTGCCTTGTTGTCTTAAGAGTAGTGCAAGATTATTGCAAGCATTAGCTACAGCTGCGCTATCCACACCGGCAACGTTTTCATAAATGAATATTGCTTGTTTGAAAAGCGGTTCTGCATCTCCCAGACGTTTTTCCACACGATAAAGTTCAGCCAAGTTATTTAGTCCATTAGCAAGTTCAATGGACCCAGGCTTAACCCTTTGATAAATAGCCACGGACCATTTGAACAACTGTTCTGCCTGATCGCGTTTTCCTGTCATCATGTATAGGCTGGCAAGATTATTTCGCACATCAGCAGCATCGGCACTTTCGTTGCCCTTGTTCTTTTCATAGATAGCTAATGCCTCTTTGAACAATGATTCTGCCTGTCCGTACGAACCTATTTCGCCATAGAGTCTGCCCAAGCTGTTTTCTGCCTCGGCAATTCCTGGTGAACCCGGAGGCAAATTGTCTTCGCGAATTGCCAGTGCCTGATGCAAATAAGATTCAGCCTGCTCAAATTTACCTTGTTGCAAATTGGCATTACCAAGTCCTATTAAAGTGTTTGTTAGTTCAAGCATCTCCGGTCGCATGGACTTGCGTTCAATGTCACGCGCACGAGCAAATGCTTCTTGAGCGTCAGCCACTCTTGCCTGTCGCATGTAGACTGTGCCTAAACTGACAAGCGTTGCGGCAACGACAGGACTCTCTGTGCCAAATTTGGCAGTATCTGAATCCTCTGCACGCAGTAACAACTCTTCTGCTTTTGCCAGGCGTCCCTCATTTATTGCAACAGCGGCCTCATTGCGTAAATGTTGTCCGTCTGATGCATATTTAGAATACGCATAAGCAATAATCATCACGCAAACTCCAAAGGCCGTTACTGCAATAAGAGTTCTTCTTTTGGTGAAAGAATTTTTCCAATCCATAACCCTTCTCCTATTTCTCTTAATGCCTTAGTTCAATCCGTTTTTTAGAAGCCCCCATCCAAGACCTACCGCAGATCCCACTGCAGCACCCTTGACCCAGCCGCGATGGCGACTTGCCGCCCCACCGATACCTAAACCTACGAGTCCGCCTGTTGCTATGTCACGCACAATGGGATGACGTTTCATCGTATTGCTTGATCTAACCAGTCCAACACCGGCACCTGTGCCTGCTCCAATTGCCGCTCCGCGTACAATGCCGCGACCGCTTATAAGTCCTGTTACAGCACCAGCTCCGGCGCCGACTCCGGCACCTATTGTTGCTGCTTTTACTTTTGGATGTTTTTGCCAGAATGTTCTGTTGTCTTGCAAATAGACATGAGTAACTGTGGGTTTTTCCACAACTATTGTCTTTGTCACTGTATGAGTCGGCATTGGTGTTGCCGTTTGAGTTACAACAGAGGTTCTTGGACTAAGAACCTGACTCATATTTCTGGAAACCTGACCTGTTAAAACTGTTGTTTGTGCAGACGCCGGTAGGTTTAAAAGCGTAATTTGTATCGCCGCAATGAATGTGGGTGCAAAGGGAATTTTCATGATCACTCATAACTCCTTGGTGTTTGACGTGTCTCCCAAGGCTATCGCCGAGGGCTAAGACGCCCGCCTGTTGGGCTTTGTTCCCCCGTTGAAGAGTCCGGCGCAGAGAGACACAACCTGAATTTTTTCCAAGAAACCACTATCGACCTTGCTTGACAAGCTGCAGTCGGTACAATTACCGGCTAGTGACGGTTTCACAGAAGGTATTAAGCATGAAGATCAAGCCTTTGGTCATTGCATTGATGATCCAAGCCCCCTTTGTAATTTCCATTGCCCCGCAACTTCCCGCTCTCGCACAACCACAAATGCAAGCGCCTGGACAAGGACAACCGTATGAAACTGGCGTAGCTATGACGCTTTTCCGTGTTAAGAACGGACCAAACGGCCAGGTCTACATTAATCAACAAGGTCAAGCAATTCCTCTGCCGGGAGCCGGTGTCAATAGTCCGGCTGTCGCCATTTATAGTGGTTCTCATGGCGGTCAGTGGTATGTAG
>JAKFVJ010000346.1 GCA_021732245.1 Candidatus Obscuribacterales bacterium
AGATGGAAATGGAAGGCTCAGTAGGTTAAGAGGTAGCAGGAAAAATGCAAACGGCAAATTCTATCGAACAAAAAACCGTTGAGAATCTTGGTTCCTTACACGCCAAGACATCCTGGGTTAAGGACAACCGCCTTGCCGCCTGGGAAACTTACTTGAAGACTCCTATGCCATCAGTACGTAGCGAAGCATGGCGTCGCACTTTGGTGGAAACGCTAGATCTCTCCAATCTGAGAACCGTAGAGTTTGAAGCCATCACACAAAAGACAGAGAATATGCCGGACTGTTTCCAGTCCACCATTCAGTCTTTTGAAAAGCCTGCCGGTATTATCTATCAACAAACAAGCCAGCCTGGTTACCTCTACTTGTCGGAAGAAGCCAAAGCAAAAGGCGTTATCTTCTGCGATATCTGCACAGCACTTAATGAACACGCTGAGTTGCTTCAACCGTATCTCTCGATGCCAATCACAGAAGGCTTCGATGACAAATTTACACTGTTGAACAAGTCGCTCTACAACTGCGGGCTGTTGTTGTATGTACCAACAGGCGTTCAATTGGAAGCCCCTTTTGTCAGCGGTCTCAATTTCGATCAGCACAGCCAAGACGGACTGGGCACTGCAATTTTTCCACGCATTAATGTAATTGCCGGCGCCAATAGCAAAGTCAACCTGGTGCATATAATCAATTCCAAGCAGGCTAGCTCGCAAGAGAATGCCAGCACCTCCCTGGTTGCCGGTTTGGTAGAAGTCAAAGCGGACGCCGGTGCAGACGTTTCCTACTTGGAAGTCCAACAAACAGGCGCCAATGTTTTCTACATAAGCAAGACGCATAACGAAGTGCAAAAAGATGCTCGATTCACCTCTATGTCTGTCGCTTCAGGCGGCAAGCAAACCAAGGTCGACATTGTCACCCTCTTGCAAGCACCTGGTGCAGCCAGCGAAGTTCTCGGCGTTGTATTTGGAAAAGGCAAGGAGCACTTCAGCTTCGACACCATCCAAGAACACAACGCTCCGGACACAACCTCCGATATCAATTTCCGCGTAGCACTGGCCGAAGAGTCAGCTTCTGTCTACCAAGGCACAATCAAGGTAGACAAGTCAGCCCAGCGTACAAACGCCTATCAATCAAACAAGAACTTGCTCCTTGGCAAGAAAGCCAAAGCCGACACCATTCCACGCTTGGAAATTCTCACTGATGACGTTAAGTGCAGTCACGGCGCGACGGTTGGACCAGTGGATAAAGAGCAAATCTTCTATTTGATGAGCCGCGGCTTGACTAAAATTGAAGCCGAAGAATTAGTTGTTTTTGGCTTCTTCCGCAAGGTTTCAGAAAGACTGACAATCCAAGGTGCGCAAGAACTGTTGGAGCAAATGATCTCCAAACAGATAACAGGACAAACTACAGCCAATGCTGAATCTTGCACTTAATGCGAGGATTCAACGATGGGCAATGATTTCACCAAAGTAGCAAACGTCTCCGATGTTCCTGAAGGAACAGTAAAGGTGTTTGAGATAAATGGTGACCAAATTGCCGTCTGCAATGCCGAAGGGAAAATCTACGCCATTGCTGACTTCTGCTCGCATGATAATGGTCCACTTGATCAAGGCACACTAGAAGATTGTCAAATTGAATGTCCCAGACATGGCGCACGCTTTGATGTGCGAACAGGACAAGCGCTCTGCTTGCCGGCCGTAATGCCAATTCCAACCTACAAGGTAGAGCAACGTGGTCAGGAAATATGGGTAGGGCCCAAGCAATGATGAACATTGAAAAAATTAGGCAGGATTTTCCAATACTTGATCGCAAGATCAATGGGCATAAACTCGTTTATTTGGACAATGCCGCCACATCGCAAAAACCCAACAGCGTTATCAACGCAATTAGCGACTATTACAAGAACAATAATGCCAACATTCACCGTGGCATTCATACATTGTCCGAAGAAGCTACAACTGCCTACGAAGACGTCCGCGACAAAGTAGCTGCTTTTATTGGCGCCAAAGAAACAAAGTCTATCGTCTTCACTCGCAACGCAACAGAAGCCATTAACTTGGTTGCACAAACTTGGGGCAAGACTAATATTCTTCCAGGCGATGAGATTGTCATCTCCGCCATGGAACATCACTCCAATTTGATTCCTTGGCAATGGCTCGCTCAAGAGCGCCAAGCGAAGCTTCGTTTTATCGAACTCACCCCAGATGGCCTGCTCGACATGGAATCAGCCAAAAGCGTTATCAACGACAAGACAAAGCTCGTAGCTATAACGCAAATGTCTAACGTACTCGGCACAATCACCCCAATTACTGAATTAAGCAAACTCGCTCATGCTCACGGAGCATTGCTACTCGTCGACGGCGCACAAGGTGTCCCTCACCTACCGACAAATGTCGAAGAAATGGGCGCAGATTTTCTAGTATTCTCGTTCCACAAATTGCTTGGACCAACAGGCGTAGGCATTCTCTGGGCTCGCCCGGAATTGCTGGAAGCCATGCCACCGTTCTTAGGTGGTGGCGACATGATCGCATCTGTCTGGCGCGACAAAGCAACCTTCAACGAACTGCCGTGGAAATTCGAAGCCGGCACACCAAACATTGCCGACGTTATTGGAGCAGGAGCCGCTATCGATTACCTGATGGCATTAGGCATGGACAATGTCCGCGCTCACGAAATCGAACTTACGGACTATGCTCTCAAAGCATTTCAAACTCTCGACGATGTAAAAATCTTTGGACCAATGGATGCTAAATTGCGCGGTGGAGTTATTTCCTTTGCTCTCGATCACATCCATCCACATGATCTTGGACAAATCCTCAACGAATCCGGCATTGCCATTCGCGCCGGACACCACTGCTGCCAGCCACTAATGCGTGACTTGAAAGTCTGGGGCACAGCAAGAGCAAGTTTCTATTTGTACAACACTAAAGCGGAGATTGACTTGTTAATCGAAGCCCTCAAAGAAGCAAATAAGGTCATGGGACATGTCGCTTACAGATGAGCTATACCGAGAAACAATTCTCGACCACTATCACCATCCAAGAAACCAAGGCGAATTAAACAACGCCACAATAAAGATAGAAGGCGTCAACCCGCTTTGTGGTGACGAGATAACGCTTTATTTCAACGCTGACGACAAGACATTGTCCGATGTGAAAATCAATTCGCACGGTTGTTCTATCAACACCGCATCCGGTTCCATCATGACCGAATGCGTCAAAGGACAATCACTGGAAAACGTCAAAGAAGTAATAAACACTTTCAAGACAATGATGCTTTCCAAAGAAGACAATACTGAATTATCAGAAGAGCTTGAAGAACTTGAATGTCTTCGCGGTGTAAAAAAATACCCTGTCAGAATCAAATGTGCTCTTCTGCCATGGAATACATTGCAGCAAGGACTCGAGCGTCTGAGCTCCGGCAAAACCGACAACCAAGATCAATACGTGGAGAAATAATGAGCTCGTCATTCTCTGCGACCGCAGAAGACATAGTACTGTCATTCTGAGCGACCATAGGGAGCGAAGAATCTCACTACTTAAGTTACGAGATCCTTCGTCGCGCTAAGCGCTCCTCAGGATGACATAGAAGTGGAGGAACACATGGAAAGCCAATTCAACCCAATCAAACAAACAGACGACATCATGTCCTCTTTGCAAGCGGATGTGGTCGTTGAACACTTGAAAAGCGTTGTTGATCCCGAACTGGGAATTAACATCGTCGACTTGGGACTCATCTACGCAATCGAAATAGGTGACGAAGGCGCTGTCACCGTTCAGATGACTCTGACAAGCCCTGCTTGCCCTGTGGGCGCCGTAATTCAAGGACAAGTACACCAAGCCCTTCATAAGCTGCCATGGGTCAAAACACCGAAAGTTGAATTAGTGTGGAGTCCGCGCTGGGATCCAAGAACTATGGCTTCCGAAGACGCTAAAATGGAGCTCGGTATCCTTTAGTCCGCGATTTATTAGGTGTCCATGTCTACTAATCACCAAACAAGAACCGTAATTCACGACAATGACGGTCACGTTGACGACCTCTTGAGCAGCGTTTTGCTGTGGCTGTCACCATCTGTGGATTTGCAGGCTGTGACAATAACCAATGGTGACTGCTACGCGCCGGAGTCTTTTCGCGCTCTTCTGAAAATGGCTACCTATCTGGGTTTGGAAGGTCCGGAAGTTGCCTTAAGCGAAGACTCTGTGCCTTATCCATTTCCGGATAACTGGCGCAAGGAAAGTCGCATCATTAACGATTTGCCGATTTTTGGCGAAATCTCTTTGAAAAAACTCTATCAAGACGGGCAAGGGCGCCGTTCAGAAACGCTAATCAAAGACTGCCTGAGCAACTCCAAACAGCCGGTAACAATCGTTGCGACCGGGCCACTCACAAACGTAGCCAAAGTATTTGAAGATCGCCCGGAATTAAAAGACAAAGTCGAAGAATTTGTCATCATGGGCGGCGCCATCAAAGTACCAGGTAATGTCGAACGCGAAGACAAAGACGGCACTGCCGAGTGGAATGTATTTGCGGATCCAGCAGCATTGAAAATAATTCTCGAATTAGGCGCACCGGTGAAGCTAATCACGCTGGATATAACCAACCAGCTTCCCCTCAACAAAGACTTTCTTGCCAGACTGGAAAAACAAGCTGAAACTTACACGGCCTCAAAGCTTGCTTTGTCTCTCTGGTCACTCGTAAAAGGCTATGATTACTACTTCTGGGACACTGTCACAGCCGCGGCAGTCATGGACCCAAATATCTTCTCCTTCAAAGAAATTCGCGTAAGCATCACAACCGAAGGTCCAAGCCAAGGCAGACTAACGACTCATCTCTTTGGTGGGCGTAAAGTCAAAGCAGCAATTAAGGTCAATAACAAGGCATTCGAAGACCTGTTGTTAAAGACACTGGCAATCCGCTAACTACCGAGCACCCACAAGAGCTGCCGCCTCTATTTTCTTCGGAGTCAGCACCACATCATGCATCGTCGTTGATCCCGTCTCGCGCCTATCAACTTCCTTCATCTCAAATCTGTATCCCCATTTTTTCCCTAGCGACTGCATGTGTTTCATCAACAGTGCATGTGATGTCTCACTACGTGCATTCATGTATAGAGGCATCATTTTCCCTCTATCCAGATAATTCTGCTTGTACGCCTTTATGAACTTCAACAACAACTTGCCGCCAACATCACTGGAGTCAACTTTCTCTAAATAATTGTCACTGGCAAAGTCCTCAATATACACTGCCGGCTTTTCTCTGCCATCTATCTCCGCTGACCTTGCCCCCGAAAATCGTGCCAAGCCAAGTGGATGAATCCGGTAAACTTGAGCAGGCATTGTCCTGGGAGGCAAAATATGGCTCACAGAAAATACACGATAGATCAAATATTTACAATGCTCAAAGAGCATGATGCAGGCGTAACCATTGCCGAAATTTGCCGCAAGTACGGCGTCGGCAATTCGACCTTTCACAAATGG
>JAKFVJ010000488.1 GCA_021732245.1 Candidatus Obscuribacterales bacterium
CAGCTCTCTTAAATACATGACCCCGGCAGCCTATGCTGCCAAACACTCAAACCAAGCACTGGAGGCAGACAAACCACAAAACGTTAAACTCTCTGCTTGACGTGGCACATATCTTGGGGGCAGATCAGCATTCATTCCCTATAGCCTTTTTCGTCTCAGCAATGAGCTGCTGTCCGATTCCCTCCCCTTGAAAGTCAGGATCAACGGCAAGGTCAGACAAATAACAACAATATCGCCAGTCTGTTAGCGATCTGGCTATTCCAACAAGCTTGTCTCCGCAACGTGCAGTAATTACCAAGTTCGAATTGTCCAGCATCGACTGGATTCGCAGTAAATCGTTAACTGGGCGATTAAGAGTGGAGCGCCTATAAACATCGGCAACAGACCGAGCGTCAACTCCGACCTCTTTCTGATAGTAAATTGATGACTTGATCGTTTTTATCATTGAAACATTGTCCTTACTGTAAGTCCAAGACGTATGCCTGATCGCAGCGACTAGCCATCTGGCTTCTCGCTAACTCTCTAAAGCCATATCGTTCGTATAGGTTGATCGCTTCCTTCAGGACACTTGCCGTTTCCAATTCAACCTGTTTGAAGCCCATTTGTTTGGCTTGTCCTAAAATCCTGTCCAGTAGCTTTCTTCCCAAACCTAAGCCGCGACAAGATTTGGCAAGGTACATTTTTCGCAACTCGCAGACACTGCTTTTCAGCGGAAATAATCCAACTGTTCCAACCAACATCCCGCTTGCTGATTCCACGACATCAAACATGCCACCAGATCTAAGGTAGGAATTCTCGATGTCATTTAGGTCTGCATCTGTAATTGCAGGATCAGCTTTAAGTCCATACTCTTCCAGGACTGAAAATATCAATTCCTTGATTTGAGGAGTGTCTGCATTGGTGGCTTGTCTGATTTTAAACGGAACCAGATCTAAGTGATCGATATAATATCGCAGGGCACGAGCATATTCCTTCATTGATACATCTTGTTCTTGCCTTGATAGCGCTGATGCTAAATATCTTGCCGCGTCCTTATAATTCCCGGCCGTATATTCCGTTAACCCCAGGAAACCTTTTAAAGCAAGCACTTCAGGAAATTGTCTAATTCCTTCACGCAATACTTCTCTGGATTCGTCAAGCTTCCAGCAATTACGAAGGGTACTGCCAAACTGCACATAAAATCTACTCTGGTCGGCGTCCGGCAATGCGCCTATCCCAATCCTTCTAACTTGTTCGTAATATTCAAGCGCAGTCTCTTCTTCGCCCAGAAAATCATAGGCTCCAGCAAGCTCAAAAAGCGCTTTCGCCTTGTTTGTTGCGTGTTCGATTTCTTGTGCAAGTGCTTGCAATGCAATAGTAGTATCATTCCGATCTTCGGGCTGTTTCAACCAGTCCCACGATTTCTCAGTAATAAACTCGCATAAGTGTTTCACTGTAGTTTGCAAAGACACATTTTTATCTACAATTCTCTGTAGGTCATCTTCGTATACCGCCGTTGTGGAAACGTCTGCAATTCTGACCATGACAGGAGCTCGCGCAACTGTGCGGTGCCAATTAAATAATCCAGAAGCAATGTACTTCCTCAGCCCATTTTCGGTCCAAAACGAAATGGCGCCTGGATAGCTTGAACCGACCTTGGGAAGCCATCCGCCATCAGGTTTTTCGTCCCTGCGAATATCATCCTTCGGACAGTCTCGATCAACAGCTTCATAGATTCCAATACCACCAGCTTCAAAACGGTAAAAGCTCACTGTTATCTCCTTCGTTCTCTTTTGTTCCTGTAGCTGGAGAGATCAACGTGTGGTAACTAGCGAACGTCTGAGTTCTAACCGATCATTTGGTCGCGGCGAAACAGTAAAGCCAAACTGCCTGTAAAGGCCATGAGCATCACGTGTACTCAACATAAATTGCGTGACGGTTTCAAGCTCAGGATGCGACAGAATTGTCTTCATTAGAAGCTTGCCGAAACCTCGTCCACGATAGTCTTCATGAACAATAACATCAAGGACAAGAGCATGAATCGTATCAGTCATAGCACGCGCAAAGCCTACCTGCTGCCCGTTTATAAATATACCGACGCAGGCAGAATTATGAACACTACGTTCTACAGCTTCATGTGTCCTATCTGCCGCCCAGTAAGTATTCCGCAACATGTGCCAGATTGCATCCGTATCCATTTTGGTTCTATCGGTGGTTGTTGTTATGTCCAGACAAACGCTCACTTTTCTCTCCCTGATTCATGTTTGACCAAAATTGGTGGACAATGGCGATTTTCTTGACAACCGGCCGGTGGTCGGTGTAAGCCCAGAGCTTGAACTTATCAAAGTATAATTGCGTGCCGCCAAAATTTTTTATAGAGTTATTTCAGCGAAAATAAGAGTTGTCATGCGTCGCTGGGATCTGAGCACGATTCGTGCCGTACGCATGGGATATCTACCGTAACCGAGGGCAAAGTTCATGCGACTCAGGGACGCAATTGTATACGGGAGTGTTATCACAATGTTAGGACTACCGGCAAACAGCGTGGAATTGTCACCAACAACCTGGCCAGTTGAGCTTCGCAACGAAGTCGAAACCCATGAAGCGGACAGTTGGACTCCCAATCAGTCACGCTCGATCTCCGGCAAGATGGGCTTGGTTGCCACAATTGCTTCGCCTATAGCTGTGCAAGCAGGGCTTGCTGCGTTACGACAGGGTGGGACCGCAGCCGATGCGGCAGCTACTGTGGCCTTGACGCAGATAACAACCCAACTCGGCTCAGTAGCATCATTTGCAGGGATTTTATCGCTCCTATATTACAAGGCTAAATCTAACAAGGTTTATTCTCTGGACGCGGGTTTCAATTCGTATTTGAATGAGATGGAACCCGCAAGTATCCCGGCATGTGATTTGAGTGAGTTAAAACAAGGAGCCAATACGTCCCCTTCAAAGGGTAATCTGGAAGCACTACCAGCGGTGGCGGGTGATTGCGGGCGCAAAACTCTCGTACCCGGGTTCATGGCTGGAATTGAAGCCATGCACAAGCAGTTCGGAAGACTACCGTTTGCCGTACTCTTTGCACCTGCTATCCACTATGCTGAAAATGGCTTGCTTATCAATCCTGCACTAGAATATTTCTTCGCGACAAGGGGGAAATACCTCGCTCGGACTCCAGAAGGTCAAGCTTTTTTAAATCAGGCAGGCGGTAAGCTGCCAAAAATAGGTGATCGATTTTTTCAGCCGGCGCTTGCCAAAACCTTGCAGAATGTTGCTCAGAGCGGTTCCCAATATATGTATAAAGGAGAATGGGCAAAACACTTCGTTGAATTGGTCAGGCGCGAAGGCGGCAACGTCACCCTCAACGATATGTCTCGATACAAGGTCATTTGGAACAAACCACTAAGCACGACCTATTTAGGATATTCAGTATACGCCCCAGGGAATCCCAGCGCGTCCCCGTACCACATTCTTACTGGACTTAATTTGCTTGAACAGCTTAAGTTGCAGGAGAAGGATTCATACTGGAAAGATCCTAAGGTTTTACGGGATCTTCAGCGAATCGCCGATGTAACTGATATGGCACCACAGTTGGATCAGAGAGTTGCGGCTTTCCTCAAAAGCAAGCGCATTGACACTGCGCCTGAATCGCAACTTACCAAAGCTTATGCCACCGCAGTAGCGCCTTTGCTAAATCAAATTCAAGCCTCGCTGAACGTTGAGCCTAAGCACTCTGACTCAATCGTGGTTATTGATAAGGATGGCAATATCGCCGCAATGACACACACGATAAATACTGTAATTTGGGGCGACACGGGTATTGTCGTTGATGGAATTCCAATCCCGGATTCCGCTGGTTTTCAGCAGAACAAGCTCGCGGCTATCGCACGTGGTGGCAGACTGCCAAATGAGATGACGCAAACCATTGTCTTTCAGGGCAAAACACCATTTATGGCAACGGCGGCTATTGGTTCGTCGTTGGTCCCGGAAACATTGAAAGTTTTGCTGGAGGTCGTTGGAAAACGATCAGATCTTGCTTTGGTACAGGCGGCCCCTGCCCTGCTCAATAACTTTATGCTAGCAGAAGAGGGATCAACCGTGACCGAGCGTGCAATGGCCTTGCCAGATGGAGCTTATGACAAAACGTTTGTCAACAATTTACGAGATCTCGGCGAGAAAGTTACTGAGGTGTCCCCATCAACCACCAGGGCAATTCGTGGCACAGTTGTTACTGCCATCATTGATCCTAAGACTGGTGCCAGATACAGTTCTGAAACTCCACATGGCTTGATCGTGACTGGAGCCTACTAGCGTGTGCTGAGTCAACACTAGCATCACCTAAATTCAATTGCCGCAAAACAAGGCGTCGAGTTTCCAGTATGGGGAAATCGAAACTTGCGTCTTTGCTTCCCACAGAAGATCTCTTTAAGTAATATCAATAATTGGATTGCAGCAAACCCGAAGTGCATTCAAGGGAAGATTCACACGGTACGGTAATTTATCGAACAAGAACCATTTACGATCTGGGTTGCCTTACAGGAACTGTGCCAAACAATAGAATATGTTTACTATGTATTTTTTTTTGTTATTGTAAAATAAGCTTCGAGTCCTACAAATAGGGGAAAGAGCCTGTGAACTTCATTGCCAATCCGCAGGAACTTCCTCGAAATGATTCAATCAGAATTACAACTGGTGAGATTTTCGGCTCTCTCGCAAATCTGTCACAGGCTACGGGGTTGCATGATCTATTCATTCAACACGAAATTTTAAAGCCAGGACGCCGTTCTTCACCAGCCCATGAACATTCCCAGAAGGAAGAGTTTGTATATATACTTCGAGGAACGGTTCTGGTCTGGATTGATGGGCATTGGCACACAGCTACCACAGGTTCGGGCATTAGTTTTCCTCCCTTGGTACCACATATGGTGACAAATGATTCGTTGCAAGATGCTGAATTATTAGTCATCAGCACTACCCTGCACAATAAGGACACGATTACATTCGTAGCTGACGAATTAGTACTACAAAGTTTACCGAAGTCAGAATGCGTTTCAATACCTGGTAGCCAGTTGGCATGTGGGTTTCCCTCCGCAGGGTGACCCAAAAGTTACGTCGAACCATCATGATAGAACTCAGTGGTGCTCGTCGTTGGGCGAAGTAGGCGCAATAGGTTTGTTGTTTTTTAGCAACCCAAGACGATTTTTGATTTCTTGAAGAGTTGGTTGATAATAGATTGTACGAAGAGAATCTGAGATGAGTGTTTCGTTGAAAGGCTCGTTAGTCCATTCTGCTGGATCAGCTGGCTGAGGATTATTGAACTGGCTACCGAATATTTGTGGCTGTCCTACTTTCATGAGATATCTGTCTAGCGATGCGGCTACTAGCCAAGCAGATTTCTCTCTTCCCAATTTCAATGAGGCGGTAGCCAATATATGGGACAGAAGGAAGTCATCCGATTTATCTTCAAGCTGCAATACCATTGCGGCATAAT
>JAKFVJ010000246.1 GCA_021732245.1 Candidatus Obscuribacterales bacterium
TTGGTATTCAGCGCGCACGCGTAAGCAATATGGAGCGTGGGGACCTGAGCCGCGTCACTATCCAGTTTTGGACAATTACGATCAATTGCCTGCCTCGTGGAAAAGACAGCGTGTTCTTGCAGTAGCTCTGAAATATACTGGTCTGCCATACCAGCATCACCATATTCCTGACTGGGATCCGCCAGGGTCTTGGCCGTGGAAGCAGGTTGCATTCGGCAGAAATTCAAAAGGTGTTGATTGCAGTGATTTTTCTTCCTGGTGTTACAACTATGGTCTAGGCATCAAACTCAAGACCGGCATCAAGCAACAAGCACTAGATACGCAAATTCCGCGACCGGGCGACAATGGCTTTTCCGAAGCGCGAGTCATTCGTGACGACAATGGGTACGATACGCTAATTCGTACATTGAAGACAGGCGATCTGCTCTATATCAAAAACAATCAAGGTGAGCTTGCTCATGTAATTATGTGGGTCGGTGAACACGGCATTTCTCCTGATGGAACGCCACTGGTAATTGATTCAACTGGCTCTAACCACTATGACTCCAACGGAGTCCAGATACCAATAGGCATTCACTTGCGGCCATTTACAAAAGACTCTTGGTACTACCGCAGCTTCTCTCATGCGCATAGATTGATTCGTGAGGAGAGTTAGAGGAGTTGTCGCCTCTTGACTATGCTTGCGATTTGGTCTAAACTGGTCTAAATAGGTCTGACAGGTCGGAATATGAAAAGTATTGGTTCTTATGAAGCAAAGACGCATCTAGCTGAATTGTTGGCGGAAGTAGCTCAAGGTGAACGTATCACGATCACAAAACATGGATTGCCGGTTGCTATGCTTGTTCCTGTACAAGCAAGTGCCAAACGAGACGCAGTACAAGCTGCTCAGTTGATTCGAAATGCGAAAAGACATAAGTTACCGAAAGGACTATCAGTCAAGGATCTCATTGAAGAAGGCAGACGATGATTCAGTCCTTTGTACTCGATTCATCCACGGCTATTTCGTGGTGTCTTGAAGATGAGGACAACCCGAATTGGTCGGCGCTCGACATATTAATTAGAGGCGGATCGGCCAAGGTTCCGGCGCTCTGGTTGTACGAAATTAGCAACGCTTTTTCAGTGGCTCAAAAGCGAGGGCGATTGCAGTCATGGGACGCTAGCAGGCATTTGCAAAATTTACTCAGGCTAAGTATTGAATTCGATGAATTACCGCAAAGCAACACCCTTATGAATATAATCATGATTTCTTCGCAGTTCAATATGAGTACTTATGATGCTGCATACTTGGAGTTAGCCATAAGGCAACAGACACCATTGGCGACAAATGATAAGCGTTTGAAGGAAGCTGCTTCTAAGTCAAAAGTCAAATTGATTTGACTTTGGTGCTTGTCCATCTTTTGTCCTCTGTCGGGGTGCTTGACAGGTGTAGTATGCTGTATTCATCCCAATGACGATGTTCTTCTCTTTCAGGGCTTAGCTCCATGAGTCGCATACTAGTTCTTCTATCAATAACTCTAACGTTGTTTTCGTCCGTTCCCGCATTTGCTCAGTGGGGTGGCTATGGATCAAGCTACGCGCAAGGCATGGCCCGTCGGGCTGCTCGCGCTGGACATAGAATGGTCACGCGGCATGCTAACCGCATGATTCAGAATCAGCGTACTAAGCCAAAACGACAGAAAATGAAGAAGCAAGATAAGCAACAACAGCAAGATCAGCCCGTTGAACAAAGGGAATTACCGGCGCAACAATCTACAGGCAACATGTCACCGTCTTCGGATTATCCTGAGTGGCCGCCGCCGACAGAACAAACGAGACAAGCACCGATGTCCAATCCTGCGGGATTTTAATTGTTTCTTTCGCTATTCTTCGGTTGTTCTTACCCTGTGTCCGTCATCGGCATGCGATGTATCTATTCGTTTCTTGCCGGATGTTGTGATGGTGGTTCGTTTTGTCTCTTCCGTAACCCATTCCAATTGAGGTTTCAATTCTTCATCGAATTCACGTGCCTTTTTGGAAGCATTGCTTTCGACAGCCTTTCTCTTCTGCCAAAGCGTAAGACCATCCTTGGGAAGTTCAAGTGTGTCATCCTGAAACGATTGGTCTTTCACTTTGTAGTTTCTGATTGTGTGCGTGGACCCCTTTACTGGATTGAAGGCTTCAGTTACTTTCGCCCCCGATGCATCAGTGTACTCAAGAGATTTCCAACCGCTTTCTAACTCTGTCTTATTTGCTTTAATACCTTGGGCATCGAGGGCTTTAAGTCTGTCGTCTAGCCATTTGTTTCCCACTTTCTCCCATTCTTGTGCCCATTTGTGCCCCTGCGGAGACGGTTCAAGTGGATTTCCTGGGGCCTCTCCTTCCACCATTTGAGGTTTACCACGTACCCAACCTTTTTCTTCTATCCACTCGCTTTGGGTGAGAATGGTTTTGCCGTCTGCAGTCGTTGTAGATCTACGCCAGGGGGTGCCGTCGGTGCCTATGCCCTCCTCAACCGTGCGCTTTGCTCCATCCGAAATGCGAATGCGTTCCTCAACTGTGACGCCGCCTTTGGATGTTCGATAATTCACACCTGTCCATTTATCATCTATTGGAATTTCTTCGAGGTTACTAATACCTTTGTGATTCCTCAAATTATTTAAGTGCTTTTCCCACGAGAGGTTAGTTGGTGACCACACGTCTTCTCCTGCGGCGTTTTTCATTTGGCGGAACACGCAGCTTTCGTACTTGCCATCGGCTCCTATCGAGGTCGTCTTGCGATACAGCCTTCCGTTAGGTTCCTGAGTTATTTCTGCTGTCTTCTTCGAACCGTCTTTTAGATTGAAGGACTCTTCAACCTTTGAACCATTCGCGCGCTCGTATTTAACGCTTATCTGTCCGCCGTCTAGCTCGCCTGTCTCGACATTTTTAAGAGTAGGATCGTTTTTCAGTCCGCCAATCTTCTTATTCCAAGCTTCTACATTCCTGGTGAATTGAGATGGTGGTAGTTTGATTTGTTCGGTAAGGTCCTGCGTAGATCCTTTCTGCCATTTTTCAGTGTCGTCGACTGTACTCTTGGTTCTATCCTGTTGTCCTGTTGAAGTCTTCGACACATCATCTTTAATTGATGGAGTTCCCTTTGATGCATCGACTTGTGTCGGCGGTGAGCCTTTAGTGGCATCACCCTGGGCGCCTTTGGTTACATCGGTTGGCTGAGTGACCTTAGACAGATCAGTCTGCGTTGGTTTAGCTATATCGGTCGGCTGTTGCGCTTGAGCTTTGCTCGGTATCTGTGGCGGTAGTTCAGCAGTTTTATTGAATGCTTGAGCTAAATCCTTGGTAGTGGCTACCTCCGATGAAACTAGTGGTGCTGTCTCAGTCGCCGCTCCTGCTCTTGCTCCTGCAGCTACCTCAGAAGCAATTGCATCCGCACGTGCTTGGGCCTCTACTTCAGCTGCTGATACATGGCGGACATTTTTTAACAGTGCACCGCCGGCTCCCAGTGGAGCGCCAATCACTGCGCCATATACGGATCCTTCGGCAGTTTTGAACGCAACATGTCCGGGATCGAACTTGCCTTTCTTGGTGTCTTCAATAATTGCATGACCGCCACCTATCATGCCCCCGGCTGCCGCTCCGCCACTCATGCCGCCCGCTGTAGCTGTTGCGACTTCGCCGAGTAAGCCTGCTTTGGCTACAGTTGTAGCGCCCTGTGCTGCTGTTTTTATAGCGACGTTACCAGCTAAGCCTTCACCGACTAGTCCGACACTGATGGCCACAGGCACGGAAGCACCCACAATAGCTGCTTCCGGCGCGCCGTCTAATAGCTGTTGGTCTATCTTTCCTGAATTGGAATATTCGACTAGCCCAGAACCAATCACGGCCAATCCTGCTCCTGCAGCCATTTGGACAGCGAGAGGACCTGTCACTACCCCTACCCCTGGAACAAACGCTGAAGCGGCAAGTCCTGCTGCTCCAACCAACTTTGCGCCTTTCAGTCCCTCCTTCTGAGACTTTTCATACATTTCAGCGAGATCAGGAAACGCTAATTTCTCAGGTTTTTTGTACGCTAATTTGAAGTCCGCCGGATTGTATTGTTTGCCTGTACATTGCTTGTATAGGTTTTCAAACTGCGTGAGATTTTCGTTCTTAGCAGCCTTTATAAGTTGTTGAACCAAGCCACGTTGGTTTGCAAAATCTCTTTCTGTTGTTTCAGAGTTGTCCCCTAGTTTGAGCACTCTCTTGGCCAGATCCCAACCGCTTTCAATAGCTCCCTGTCCTTCGACTTTTGTCTGAAATCGGTTGTATTGTGTCTCGCTTGTAACATTGACCATCAGGGCAGCACTTCTTGCCGCCAAATGCGCTTCATCTAGAATTTGAGTCTTCGAATGCGATTTTTCTGCTTGTGCTCCGTGAGGCTTTCCTGATGCAATCGGTGTTTCAGGTTTTTCCAGGCGTTGTTTAGCTATAACGGCTTTAGCCCACTGGTCGAAATATTTGACGGCATTGGGCACATCGGCATTACTGGGGAATATTCAGCTTATCGCCTACGTGATAGGTTGGCGCGCCATAGGCAATTTTGCCGTCCTTGAGCATGATTTTCGGATCCAACTCGTGCTGATTGACGGCGTACAAAGCTTTCAGCGGAATGCCGTACTGTTGACATATCTCTGATAAAGTTTCGCCGCTTTTGATAGTGTGCGAAGAGAACTTTAGCTCTTTCTTTTCCGCTTTTAGGACGTCTTGTCCTTTCTCTAAATGCTCAGCCTTTGGGGGTTCCGGACGTCGTGCATCATCCGGTCTAAACTTATCAGTAGCCATCTAATCGCCTCAAAAAAAACCAAACCTACAGGTAATCTACCCAGAATTCAGTCCTGGCTTGCCATTTAGGCAAGATAAAATATCACGTTTAATCTACGCCCAGCTGGACGTAAAGCCTAATGGGCTGAGGCTTTGAGGCTATTGGCCGACCGGGTTCATTACCTTTCCGGCAAACAAGATAGTTTGCTTGCCAGGCCGTTCTTCATAGGTAACTGCACAGAAAAATGGATGATCGACATTCATCACAAAGGGAGTCATCGGCATGTAGGACGAGCCCATCATGATGGCTGCGGTAACGGCTGCCGCTTCCGTGCCTTCCTCATCTACGCTGACGTAAGTCTTGTGAATAACGTCACCGATAAAGGGCTTCGGCGGAGGCAAGGTCATTTGGGTAAAGTTTGCTCCTGGTGTAAAGGCTTCAGGCATGCCCATTTGTGACAGCAGTTTCTTCAAATGCAGCTCGTAATTCATCTTGAATCGTGGCAGAGTCAAACTTCCGTTGCCTTTGTTCATCTTATTCATGTAGCCAGTCCAGTTTGCCGGCGTAAGCGACTGGCAAAACTGATTTACATCAGACGTGCTGCGTGGCAGAAACACATACAGGGCAAATCTGTTATCGGTATAGGGA
>JAKFVJ010000247.1 GCA_021732245.1 Candidatus Obscuribacterales bacterium
GGGCTATGACCAGCAATGCCTTGAAGGAAGCCTATCAATCGCCATGGCTTTCTCCAATTGAAATTGCCGTGTTTCTCGGCATCTTGGCTGTCGGTCTTATTTACGCCTGGAAAAAAGGCGCGCTTGAGTGGGAGTAACAAATGTCTGTTCAAGTTCCTGATGAACTAAAAGATACCGTAACGGTAACAAATGTCGACTTTGTAGTTGAGAAGTTGTCGGAAATGCTTTCGCCTGTTGTATCGCCGCTAGTGAGCCCGATAGCCAACTGGGCAAGATCAAATTCTGTTTGGCCGTTGACCTTCGGCACATCATGTTGCGCTATCGAAATGATGTCTGTCGGTATGTCGGCATTTGATATTTCGCGATTCGGTTCAGAAGTATTTCGAGCCACCCCAAGACAAGCCGACTTGATTATCACTGCCGGTACAATCACCCGCAAAATGGCACCAGCTCTTATTACTTTGTACGAGCAATTGCCTGAGCCGAAGTACGTTATCGCCATGGGCGCTTGTACTGTGACAGGCGGCATGTTCAACGATTCATATTCTGTTGTGCAAGGTGTAGACCGCATTATTCCGGTGGATGTTTATTTGCCAGGCTGCCCACCGCGTCCGGAAGGTATTTTGGATGCGCTGTTGAAGCTGCAACAAAGAATTCGCACGCAATCATTGGAAGATCGCCGCAAGAAAGGCAATTCCGAAATGCGTCCGGTTCGCTACGTAGACTACGACACAGGACGTCCGATGGAAGACTTGATTGAGGAAGCGAAAGCTTTAACCAAGGAAGATCTTAAGGCGTAAATTAAGTTCAATTCAAAAGGAATTGTAGGGACAATGAGTACAGAGCAAGCTAAACCAGAAGAAACGCCGAATTTGACACCAGGCGTATTTGGTCAGTTTTTGGCTGAACACGATATTCCATCAACTCGTCTGGCTGATTCAACCGGTGTAGAAACAATTGAAGTGACTGCCGCCAATTTGGAAAAGGCTTTGAAGCGTTTGCGCAACAGTGCCGAAACCAGAATGGATTTCTTGGTTACTGTTTCCGGTGTAGAGTCTCCGGAAAATATTGAATCTGTTTATCACCTCTGGTCGTATGAACATACAAGAGAACTGGTGATAAAAGTCCGCGTTCCAAAATCCACTCTCGGTGAAGACCAATTAGCTCTTATGCCGACCACGGCTTCTTATTGGTCAGCTGCTAACTGGCACGAACGCGAATGTTATGACCTCATGGGAATCCGTTATGTCGGACATCCTTATATGAGAAGAATATTGAACCCTTGGGATTGGGAAGGCTACCCGTTGCGTCATGACTACAAGCAACCGCTTGATGCGTTAAATGACAAAAACCCCGTAAGCTTCCGCTAATTACCGACAACAAAAGTAAATTGCAAGAGAAATAAAATGGCTAGTGAACTAATTACACTAAAAACAACTGGGCTAAAGACCGATGAGATGATCATCAACATGGGTCCGCAGCACCCAGCAACACACGGCGTTTTGCGTTTGCTGCTGACGCTTGATGGTGAATTCGTCAAACACGTCGAACCAGTAATTGGGCACTTACACCGTGCGCAGGAGTGGCAGGGTCAAAATAGAACTTGGTTCCAGTACCAAGCTTTGATTGATCGTGTCGATTATTTGTCCGGTATGTTCACTTCCTGGGCTATGGCAAGATCAGCTGAGCATATTGAAGATATTAAGGTGCCGTTGCGCGCTGAATACTATCGCGTCATGGTTTCGGAAATGAACCGCATCACCTCGCACTTGCTCTGGTTAGGTACCTACCTAATCGACTTAGGCGCTATGTTTGGTTTTCCTTTCTATCCATTCCGCGAGCGCGAAAAGTTGCTTGATTTGTTTGAAGCAATTGCCGGACAGCGCATGATGTTCAACTACATCCGTATAGGTGGCGTTCAACACGAGGCACCAGATGGCTGGTTTGCTAAATTGAAGCAATTTACCGAAGATTTTCCGGATCGTGTCGATGAATACGAAGCTATCGTCACAGAAAACCCAATTTTCTTGAAGCGTACCAAAGGTGTTGGTCGGCTTAAGAAATCCGTAGCTATGGATTACGGTGTTACCGGTCCAAGCTTACGTGCATCCGGCGTCAATTACGATTTGCGTAAGTTCAAACCGTATTCTGTTTACGACAGATTGCAATTTGAAGTGCCTGTCATGGAAGGTGATGGCGATACATGGGCTCGTTACATGTGCCGTATTGCTGAAATGCGCCAATCCAATGAAATCATCAAGCAATGCATGGCTCAAATTCCAGGCGGTACCGCTGATGAATTGAGAGAGAAGCGCAAGGCTTGCAACAGCTGCGGCAAAGAAGATTGCGCCAACTGCGGCGGTGACTTGAAATTAAGTGGCAAAAAGCAAATGGCCGGTATGCGTATCAAAGCCGGTGAAGGTTTTGCAGCAGTTGAATCGCCACGCGGTGTATTAGGTTGCTACATCATCTCCAACGGCTCGGATAAACCGGCACGTTTTAGATGGCGTAATCCATCATTCAGCAATTTGTCCGTCCTGCCGGAACTTCTGGTTGGATCACCAATTGCCGACATCATGGCTGTATTTGGATCAATTGACGTCATTCTGCCAGACGTAGACAGGTAAAGAGGAGATACTTCGCGTGACTTACACGTATCCACATCAAACGCCGTTTAATATAGGCGAGATTTTTAAATTCTCCAGACTGACTGTCATCTGGCTGTCGATTATCTTCGGTGCCGTTTGGGCAGCCTGCTTCCTCGTCGGAGTAGCAATTCCTTTCTGGATCGACAATGGCTTTATTGTCAATGGTTCTCTCAACCTATTTACCAAATTCAACGAAGCACCATCAGATGCCAGCCTTATCTGGTCGAATACTTTCCGTGCTTTGACACCAATTGTTGCAGTAGCAGTATTCATTCCAATCAACGCCATGTTTATGGTTCTTTGCGAAAGACGCGCATTGGCTCTCTTTACCGTACGTAAGGGACCAAACCGCGTAGGTCCGGATGGTCTTTTGCAAACAGCAGCAGACGCCGTCAAATTGCTCTTTAAAGAAGACATCACTCCACGCGGCGCAGATATATTGATGTTTACCCTGGCGCCAATTATTTTCTTTGCGCCTTCCATTATTGGTATGGTGCCACTGCTGGCAGCTGTCACCAATAACCACCAGCTATTCTCAATAGTCAATATTCCAACTGGAATTTTCTATGTGATTGCTGTTTCAGCTATTCCTGTAGTGGGCATTGTGATGGGCGGTTGGGCAAGCAATAACAAGTATTCATTAGTAGGTGGACTAAGAAGCGCCGCTCAAGCAATCAGCTATGAAATTCCGCTTGTGTTGTCCATCATTACTGTTTGTCTTATCTCCGGAACATTGGATGTTGTATCCATTGCCGAGCGTCAAGCAGGCGGCATTCTCCACTGGAATATCTTTGCCGGTGGCGCCCTGCCACAAGCTGGTGCTCACTTAGGAGCAGCTTTAGACAACTTGAAAAACATGAGCACGGATGTCACCGAGCCGACAAGACAAGCTGCCTGGGCCGCTGTTAACCAAGCCTGGGGTGGTATGGTTGCTGCATTTGCTTTCATCGGCTGCATGTTCTTGCTGTTTGGTATCTACGCAACATGCGCTTGCGCTGAAATCAACCGCATTCCATTTGATTTGCCTGAAGCGGAATCGGAATTGGTCAGCGGCTATAACACTGAATACAGCGGCATCAAATTCGCCATCTTCTTCTTGGCTGAATTCACCAACTTGTTTGTAGTGTCCTCCATTGCCACGGTACTTTTCCTGGGTGGTGGCTCGTCGCCAATTCAAGGTTTTATGGATGCGCAGTGGTGGAATTGGTTGGCATCCGTCAACAATTGGACAATGCCGACAGTGCCATTCATCAATTCGGAAACTTTCTTCGGCGCATTCTGGGTAGTCGTCAAAGTCTATTCACTGGTTATCTTTGCCATTCTTGTTCGCGGCACATTGCCACGATTCCGCATTGACCAACTAATGGATTTTGGTTGGAAGCGCCTAATTCCGCTGTCTCTATTTCTATTGTTAGCCGTTACTTTCCTCAGGGAGCTTGTGTAAATAATGTTCGATATTATTGGTCGAGCTGTAGGTGGCTTGTATCAAGTCGTTAGAGGACTGACGACGGTAGGTAAACATACCTTCCGCCCGCCTATCACCAAACTATACCCGGATACGATGCCGGATTTGCCGGCTGCATTCCGCGGACGTTTGGCATTGACGGTTAACCCGGAAACAGGCGAGCATCTTTGTATTTCCTGCCGCCAGTGCGAGCGCGTATGCCCTGATAAGTGCATTGAGATTACTGCACAAAAATCAACAGACACCAACAAGCTGGAGCTTATCGACTTCAAAATCGACCACGGTCTTTGTATGTTCTGCGGCTTGTGCACGGAGGTCTGCCCGACGCTTTGCATTATCAATACTAATGACTTCGAAATGGCTGATTACAATCGTGAGTCATTGATTTATGACTTGAAGCGTTTGACTTTGACGCAAGAAGAATCAGGCTTCTACTTCGACAAGAAGAAGATGCCGTTGCCGAAACCGAAACCAGCTAAAGCTGCTCCAGCTGCCGCCGCTGCTGCTAAGCCGGCTGCGCCTGCCGCAGGTGCTACAGCAACCGCTGAAAAACCAGCTGCTGCTGCGACTGCTGAAAAACCGGCCGCTGCCGAAAAACCATCAGCCGAAGCAAAACCTGCCGCTGAGGCGAGTGCTGAAGCCAAACCGGCTGCTACTAAAAAAGCTGCTAAGCCGGCTGAACCTAAAGCTGAAGAAGCTAAGCCGGAAACCAAACCAGAAGAAACCAAATAGGTAGAAAAAATGAGTCCTGATCTGCAAATGTTTATGAATCTCGCAATATGGGCGCAAGCCAATGTTGAGCCAGTGACGTTTTTGATACTGGGCATTTTGGCAATACCGCTGGCATTCGGTGTAATTTTCGACCGCATGATTATCCGTGCTGGTTTTATCTTGATTGGTGTTTTCTGCGCAATCTCCGGATTATTCCTACTATTGCAAGCGCAGTTTTTAGCCTTAGCGCAAATCATGATTTACGCAGTAGGCATAACGCTCGTTGTTGTTATCGCCTTGATGTTGACCAATCCAAAAATGGAAGAAGACATGTCTGTAGCGCAGCCTAAGCTCAAGCTGCCGGCGCTATTTGCTTCAGTGCTTCTTTTCCTGACTATTTTCCAAGCCGTCATAGTTGAACCGTGGCCTGTCCAAGGTTTGAATGTGCATCCAGATATTACTTATGTCTTGGGTCGCTGGTTGATGACCTTCTATTCGCTGCCGTTTGAGTTTGCTTCAGTACTTCTGTTGGCTGCTCTTATTGGTGCTGTGATGCTAGCCAAAGCTGAACCGAAAGCAATTAAGGCTGCCACTAGC
>JAKFVJ010000016.1 GCA_021732245.1 Candidatus Obscuribacterales bacterium
TGAGCATTTGCCCGGCTACGAATATCGCTCAGAGCAATTGAAGCTGGCACATCTTATTGACCGTTGTTTTGTTGCAGGCAATGCAGGATTATTTGAAGCTGGGACGGGCACAGGAAATAGCCTAGCCGCACTTGTGCCGGCAGCGCTCTCCGGTAAACGCGTCGTCATATCAACAGCCACCATTGCCTTGCAATAGCAATACATCAATAAAGACATCCCAACGCTTCAAGAAATTCTACCTTTCCCAGTCCGAGCTGCACTGGTAAAAGGTCGCGGTAATTACCTTGGTATGCGCCGTTTTGAAGATCACTTAAAGGAAGCTGCAGTAGATGAGAGGCTCGAAGATTGGGCTAATGACACCACTACTGGCGACTTTTCCGAATTGGATTTTGTGCCGACTGCAGACACCTGGATGGAAATCAATTCCGATTCGGATGATTGTCTGCGCAATAAGTGCCCAAAGTTCAACGACTGTTATTACTTCAGAGCAAGAGAATTTGCCGAAGACGCGCATTTACTAGTCGTTAATCACGCTCTACTGTTAGCGGATGCAGCATCCGACGGCAGTATTCTGCCGACCTACGATTACTTGATTATCGACGAAGCTCAACATTTGCCTTCAATTGCAACAGATGCTTTTTCATTAACGATAAGCAACCGCGGTATAAAAGTCCTCTGCAGTAAATCCGTCAACAAACTGCAAGCGCCCATTCAAATAGTCAAAGACTTGGAAATAGAAGCCGAAGGCTTCTTCATAAATCTCGAGCAAATGTGCACCGGCGGCAAAACTCGTTTCCGTCAAAGCGTAGATGGCGCACAATATTTGCACCAAGCACTATCAACTCTCAAAATCTGGCTTGAAGAGGCAACATTCGAGAATATTCTCGATGTAGAAATGGCCCGTGAAAAAGCCAAACTCAAAGCACGGGGATTAATCGCAACCATAAATGGCTATTTGCACTGCCTAGATCTGTTAATTGAGCCGGATGCTGCTTATGTTGTCTGGGCGGAGCGTGATTTCAAAAAGCAAAAGCTGGAAGTCATCGCCGCACCACTAGATGTTTCAGAGATGCTCAACCAGAAGATCTTCAAAAAATCAGGACTGGTTTCTTCAGTATGGATGTCGGCTACATTAGCCACCGGTGGCGCTAATCCTTTTGGATTTTTCAAACGACAAGTGGGTGCTCCATCAGAAGTAGTGGAAGCAAAAGTATCCAGCCCATTTGACTACAAACGCCAGTCTGTTTTGTATTTGCCCGGCAAGCTACCTGAGCCAAATCATCCTGAGTTCTTTTTGAAAGCATCCGACGAAATAGAGAAAATTTTGCAACTGAGCGATGGTCGTGCCTTTGTGTTGTTCACCAGTTACTCAGGCATGAATAATGCATTCAACATACTCAACGACCGTTTGCCATTTCCTTGCAAGCGACAAGGCGAAGTACCAAGAAAGAAATTATTGGACTGGTTCCGCGAAACTCCGCAGGCTGTTCTATTTGGCACCGCTAGTTTCTGGGAAGGCGTGTCGATTGACGGCTACCAATTAAGTTGCGTCATTATCGATCGCATCCCATTCCAGGCTCCAGATGATCCTGTGTACGAAGCTCGCTGCGAAGCGTTGCAGAAAGACGGACAAAACACCTGGTTCGGAGACCTCGCGCTGCCTCACGCAACAATGCGCCTCAAGCAAGGCGTCGGCCGCCTTATCCGCACGGCCACAGACACGGGTATCGTGGCAATTCTTGATCCACGACTAACAACCAAGCACTACGGTCGCTCTATCTTGCAAGCCCTGCCACCAATGAGCATCGTGAAGAGCCTATCCGGCTACGAAACGCTTGAGGACATGCTGGAGTCTGTGAATTAGATCCAGTATTTTGTCATTCTGAGCAGCGCGAAGAATCTGCCCCAACGATAAGGTGCTGCACGTTATTAGCATCGCACGCAGTTAACTGACGGTAGATTCTTCGGCTAAAGCCTCAGAATGACAAAGGGTGAGGACTACGCTTGGCGAGCTTCTACAGGTTCCAGATAATCGGGTTCTGTGTAAACCCAGAGATCGCCTGGTCTCCAGGGCAATGGATGCCTAAGCAGGTACTTGTAAACCAAAAGATTGCGAATGATTCGTCTGGCCGCCGGGTTATCTTCGCCACGCCTGTCGTTAGCCAGTTTCGTTCTAAGCTGTATGGCTTCGCGCTTAGACCAGCAATAAGCCGGTCCCGGGCTCGTTCCACGCGATCGACAAAGGATTGCCACCTTACCCGTTGGCTGAGGCCAACCCAATACGTAATAGATCTCTTCAGTCATATACGGTGGGTGCCTTCCTGTCTCTCTTTTGCCAATGTTTCAGTCAATTAATTCAAGCGTACCATTGACTGGTATCAATAACATTTAACCATGATAAGTCAAAAACAAGCTAAATAACTTACCGGTTAAACTAATAGCTCACCTGCAGTCATGCATGAAGCCCTAAGTGCGGGCGACAACCGAGGCAAAACCGGCTATGGGACAGGGATTCAAGAATATAGCGATCATACATCCAGCCGCTATTGGCGATGTCATGTTCGGAACGCCTGTAGCTGCCGCACTCAAAGAAAACTTTCGCGATGCTCGCTTGACATACTGGACTCACGAGAGCCTGTTTAGCCTTCTTAAACTGTGCCCGTCAATTGATGCGATGACGCCATTCGATCGCAAAGCAAGCATATTGTCCCAGCGCAAAACTTTGTCCCAATTCAATGCCGATTTAATTGTTGATTTAGTCGGCTCGACTCGTACAAAGTTGATAACGCTCTTCAACAAGGCAATAGTGCTTACTCACAATAAAAGTCAATTCAAACAACGGAATGATTTGCACATCGTCGATAGCTTGCTTTCAACCATCGCACCGTTAAACCTACGTGATCGCAAAAGCAAATACCCAACACTTAAAACAAATAAGTCTTCCCTTTCAGCAATTTCACAGCCAATACATGCTGCAATTACACAAGGTAAGCAGCTAGTTGCCCTGGTTCCTTCTGTCGGCACACTCAGACCGCATAGAGCATGGCCGGCCGAAAAATGGATTGCCCTCATTGATAAATTGCAAACCAACACTAATATCTATCCGCTTCTTGTTGGCGGCAAGGAAGACATGGAAATCTGTCAAACAATTTCCACCGCCTTTGATGGGCAAGTAATTTCATTAGCAGGAAATTTGTCCCTTCCCCAAACTGCTACTGTTTTAGCTTCATGCAGTCTTGTTGTATCAGCTGATACAGGACCTGCGCATCTAGCAGTTGCCGTTGGCACTCCTGTTATTGGAATATATGGACCTACCTTGCCTGCTCGCAATGGACCATATGCAAATATTGACCAGGCAATTGATAATTGCTCTGCATGCAAATGTCAGAGTTCAAAGTTTTGCTTGCTGACTCCGGAGCCCGGACCAGGTGCATGTATGCAAGAAATACAGTGCGATACAGTTTGGGCAAGAGTTACCGAGACTCTTTAGCGTCACCATTAGGTTGTATCTTGTACTGCTTGTCTCTATCGAGTACAGATTTCACACGGTGTTTATCAAATTCCACAACCAGTCTATTGGTTAAGCGCTCGTAGTCGTATTCACGGGTCCCTGCTTTGCTTTTGTAGTCATGATCATTTTGACGCACTAGGACCATATCTCCACTCGGCTTGAGAAAAACGTGCGCATCATTGGAGAATATCCTTTCCCTGAGCACTGTCTTCTTTTCAGGATGTGCCGGATCAAGTGATTGAGAAGTTTCCTTTGAATAGGACCCTCCCTTCCATCGGACGGCCTCTACCTGACCTCCATTCTCATCCTTCATAGTCCATTCGCCCTTATCATTCATAATGAGCTTGTCTTGGATAAGAGTCTCTTCGCCTCTTTTTTCGACAATTTCCAACTCCATCTTTTCGTTGACCCGAACACCGGACGAAATTACAGGCTTGGTTATCCTGGGCATCGTCAATTCCCAGTGATGCTCATAAATATCCAATGAGCAGCGATCATTAAGCGGCAGATGCTGCACAAGCGCGTCGACTGTTTTACCGGACTTTTGCTCTTTTGCGTCTTTGGTCGTGTCTTTGGCAGTTGAATTGTCGGCAGCTTTACCCTCAGCTATAGCAGGTGCTCCCCAAGCTTGTTGGCTCAATTTATTTCCGTCGGTCGAATTCTCGCGACCATCTTTCTTTGCTGCCAAATCTTCCAACATATTTCCAGTGACCTCGCCAAATAGGAGCTTAAGCCAACTTTAATGTCAAAGCTCTAAGTCTCCTAGACGGAAAACCCCACTGTCAGCGTGTGCTGCCCATCACCTTTAATGTCACAGACTTTCTTAAAACGCTCGGCTTCAATGGGGCTCGGCAGCCAAATAACGTCGCCTGCAGCGAGTCTGAGAACAGCTTGCCCGTCTTCTCTGGCGACATTCAAGCGATGAAGATTAATCGTGCGGATAAGCTCTGCTAAGCGCTCATCTCCCCAACGCTTCCGGGCGATTGATTCAAGTGAGTCACCCAGCTTAATCGTGTAGGCGCTGCGGCGCGGCGTATAACCAAATCCAAGATCCTTTTGAGTTGCGGCTTCAGACTGTCCTTGCGATATCTGCTCGACTTTGCCCGACACCGCTTTACCGTCTCTGATGATTGACGCTGCACCACCAGAATTGCTACCTGATCCCACTGCGATCACGTTGTCGCGAATGGCACCGGCTGTATTTGTTGGCGGCTCTGTAGATTTAACCACCTGAACTCCCTGGATTCTTCTACCATCCTCTACACCATCATTGCCAGACTTGATTCCCTGGTGACTCTTAATTGGAGCATTGCCTTCAATTCTCTTGCCGCCATCAGCTATGTTACTGCCACCATTCATTCTCGATCCTTCAGCGGCTTTGACTCCCTGAATTGCCTTGCCGCCGTCGGCTACGTTACTGCCAGCATTTACTCTCGATCCCTCAACGGACTTGACCCCCTGGATTCCCTTGCCTCCGTCAGCTACGTTACTGCCACCGCCAACTTGCTTGGTACCCAATCTTGAGCCTTCTACACGAGCGCCGGTCGACGCACCTGCTCCGCCAACTCTACCTGAAATTGGAATGAACGGTCCGGCATCACTACCGGCCGTGTGTCCACCGCCACCGGTAATTGCCTTTACAGGCGTCCACTTGTCCGTCACTCTTGTATGAGCAACCGGTGCATTGTCAGAGACTAGATTCGGACGACTATGACCGCCTAAAATATTTTTACCCGTTGCTTTGGTAGTGTCTTGCATTTCAGTTAGACTCTTCCCAAAACTATTGAGTGCTCCATTGGCAGTCTTATTCAATTGGTTCAAGGAACCTGGATTTGTATAACGCAAAGCCTGGTATGGAGCAGCTAGATTTGGCTTGGCTAGCGGATCTGCGCTTGT